>QNDS01000004.1 GCA_003644925.1 Candidatus Fermentibacterota bacterium | reverse complement strand
CCGAAACTCTCTCCCGCCGAAGTCAGGAATTCTCCGCTGACCCACTTGAAATTCCCGGCCTTTTCAACATCCTGATACAGGGGCATGATAATGCTTACATCATGCCCGGCATCGCAAAGGGCTTTGGGAAGGGAACCTGTTACCCCTGCAAGTCCGCCTGTACTTGCGAACGGATATGCCTCGGAGGCGGCGAAAAGTATCCTCACCTCATCTCCCTTCGTTTGCGAATTCCCGTAATGAGGAAAATGAGAACAACAACAGCCAGAATGATCCAGAGCCATATCTCGAAATGCTTCATGAATCCCTCTGCAGCCTTTATATTGCTTCTGAAAATCGAACCGGCGACGGAAAGCAGCAGGTACCATGCTAAAGCGCTGAAAGCCATGGGTATTACGGCCAGAGCAAATCTCATGCCTGAAGATCCCGCCATGAAAACCAGCAGGGACCTTACGCCCGGAATAAACCTGCTTACGGCAAGGATCAGAGGACCGCGATCCGCGATCAGGGATTTTGCCCGGTCGATCTTGTCCGGCTCGACCTTTCTCGAAAGCCAGCCTTCAACGAACTGTCTCCCCGGTTTGTGCCCGACGTAGAATAGAATACAGCTGGCCAGAATACACCCTGTTACCCCATAGAAAACAGCTGTCATAAGAGATAGACCGCCTGAAAGTGCCCACCCGGATATGACTATGAAGAGAATATCTCCGGGAATTGGAGGGAAAAGAGTTTCTGCAAAGGCGATCACTCCCAGAAGCGGTCCTGTCCACGCTCCAGGCGGGTTATTCGCGAGATATTCAAGTATCCCTTCGATCAACTATCCTTTGTCCCTTCAGTGCCGGTACCCCTTGATATCCTGACCATAACCATGCAGCCCAATCCCTTACCTCTCCCGATATCGCCAAGTGTGTTGGTGGTTGTTCCCTTTACCCATATTCTTTCCGGTCGGGTGCCGGTTATTCCGGCTATCCGCTCAATCATGATTTCCCGGATGGGTGAGATCTTCGGGAAGCCTGCAATAACGGTTATATCGATCTGTCCGATCCTCCAGCCCTGCGCGAGGACAAGGCAGCAGACTTTTTCCAGAAGGATGGCGCTGTCAGCTCCTTTCCACCTGTCGTCTTCAGGGGGAAAAAGTGACCCGATATCCCCAAGCCTCGATGCCGAAAGAAGAGCATCAGCAACCGCATGCAGCACAGCATCTCCATCGGAATGACCCGAAAGGCCGGATTCCGCTTCAATACGGCAGCCGCCCACCACAAGCGGTATTCCCTTTTCGAAAGGGTGAAAATCAAGGCCAATCCCGGTTCTGCTTTCCATATTCCCCCCCGTTATCGATTCAAGTATCATCAGATCCTCAGGATCTGTAAGCTTCATGTTCCCGGGGTCTCCGTCTACCGCAAGTACTTCGTGACCGGCAAGTTCCATAGCCTCACACTCATCGGTCACATCGCCTGCTGTCCTCAGTACGTCCAGAAGAACATCGAGCGCGAATCCCTGTGGAGTCTGGCTTTTGCGGAGGGTTTCCCTTGAAACAGTACCGCTGATCACAGAAGATGTTACGTTTTTAACCGTATCCCTGACGGGTATGACAGGTGCGGCAGCTCCCGAATCCGTTGCGCCCTTCATAACCCTCCTGATAAGAGGACCGCAAACAAGGGGTCTTGCGGCATCGTGTACAAGTACCATTGTAGATGACTCCAGCGCCAGAAGACCGGCGAGAACGGAATCCTGGCGCCTCAGACCTCCTGCAACTGTCCTGACATTTGACGGTGGATCCCAGAAGGGCTCCCACAAATCGCTGTCAGACGGGGTAACCACAATGATCTCCCCGATCTCCTCAATGGCGGAGAATGCATCGATCGACCAGTTGATCAGGGCTCTGCCGCCGAGTCTCAGGAATTGCTTGGGCAATCCCGAACCGAATCTGGTGCCCGATCCGGCGGCTACTATCACAGCTCCCCATGTATTCTTATGCATGGATTCAGATCTTCAGTTCACTGCCGGTCTGTCAGGCATCTGCTTCTTCTTCGCCGATGTCCTTGCAGAGTCTTGCGAAGACCATGGTTCCACCGGAAGATCTGAATGTTGTATGAGCTTGAGCTTCAACTGTATTGCCTAACATCTCTTCAGCGCCCTCTACTACGATCATGGTTCCGTCATCCATGAAACCGACCGCCTGTCTGGGATTCCTGCCCTTCCGCACCAGTCTTATGGAAAGGACTTCCCCGGGCAGTGTCACCGGTCTGGCAGCAGGTCCGACCTCTTCAAGGTTGATGACATGATTGCCTTCCTTAACAGCGATATCGAGGATGTCTTCGTCACTGCTGAGGAGGGAAACACTTTCCCTTCTGAGATACTCAAGCATACGGAAGCGTTCTCTCTCAAGCTTCCCGAAATCCATATACTCAAGTCCTCCGGAATTACCTGCGGCCTCTTCGAGCCGCTCAAGGGTCTCCATTCCTCTTCTGGCCCTGCCTCTTTCAATTATATCCTCCGAATCGCTCATCTCCTCAAGCCGATCCTTAATGGAAGCGGGAAGGATGAAGGGACCTCTGATGAGCCCTGCAAGCATCATATCAGCGATCCGGCCGTCTATAACAGCGGTAAGATCAACCAGCAGCGGTGTTGCCGAGGTTTCTTTTTCCCTTGCGGGCTGCATGAGCCCGAGCTTCTTACCTTTTGTGAACGCAACATGGCCGAATACATAAGAGAACGCAAATGGTATCATTATGAGCGGCGTTACACCGTGTTCAGGCGCAGGGAGATTTCCCATGCGCAGAGCCAGCATAATCAGAATACCTGCAATCAGCCCGATAATCGCACCAACAGTCGTGTATATAATCTCATCCGCAGGAATCTTAACGAATACGATCTGCAGGATTACGGCGAATATGCCGATCCCCAGACCAGTGAGTCCGTACCATGGGGAAGGCGAAAGCCCATCGAATGCGAATGTCCCCAGCAGGCCGAGAACAAGAATGAAAAGTACACGTACTTCCCAGCCCGAAGTTTTCATAACCAATCTCCTCCTTTTTCCTTTCGACTTGAGAGAAGGCTTCCTATTGAATCAATTAAATTGCTGAAACCCTCTGCTCCTCTGCCGGCGTTCGACGCGTCTTCCGCGGCTCCTGCCAGCCCTGTAAACCCCAGACAGAGAACTTCTCTGAGCCTGAGATCAAAATGTGTTACCGGTCTGAGCTCTCCGCCAAGCCCGATCTCGCTGCTGACGGTAATACCTTCTCTCACCGGCTTTTCCAGTCTGCTTGATGCAACGGCAAGACAAACCCCCAGATCGGCTCCGGGGTCGGTCAGGCTTGCGCCTCCCGCAACATTTACGTAAACGTCCTGGTTGCCTAAGTCCATCCCGCACCTTTTCTCCAGTACTGCCAGAAGCATCGGCAGCCTTCGGGAATCCATCCCGTTCACACTTCTCTGAGGATAACCATACCTGGTAGTACTGGTCAGAGCCTGAACCTCCACCAGAAACGGTCTTGTGCCCTCCATCACCGCAGTAATCACCGTGCCGGCGCGGCAGGCATCATCCCTCCGCAGAAAGTAGGATGATACTTCACTTATGCTCTTCAGTCCTTCCTTTGTCATTTCGAAGACGCCCAGCTCGTTTGTTGAACCAAAACGATTTTTGGCAGCCCTCAGAAGACGGTATAACCGGTCCCCCTCTCCCTCGAAATATATAACAGAGTCCACAAGATGCTCGAGAACCTTCGGACCAGCGAGTGAACCTGTCTTGGTTACGTGTCCAACTATGAATGCGGATATGCGTCTTGCCTTACACACCCTTATCAACTCCGCAGTGCAGTGTCTCACCTGTGAGACTGAACCGGGTGCACTGGACAGATCTGCAGAATAGAGCGTCTGGATGGAATCGATAATTACGATAGTGCAATCTGAATTCACCAGATTATTCAGGACAGTATCAAGATCCGTTGCTGCGAGGATAATAATATTATCCTGGAGAGAATTGATTCTGCGTGCCCTCCCGGCTACCTGCTCGGGGGATTCCTCACCGGTAGCGTAAAGGACCTTCTCCCCCCTGCGGGCAAGTTCGGAGGATAGCTGAAGCATCAGGGTACTCTTTCCAATACCCGGTTCGCCCCCTATGAGGTTTACCGATCCCCTCAGGACACCTCCGCCAAGAACTCTGTCCAGCTCCCCTATACCTGTAACAAGTCTCTCACCCGAAACTTCCGTGATCTCTGTGAGAGGGACAGGAAGGGATATCAATCCGTGAGAAAGCGGTTTTCCGGGAAGTTTAGCTATCACTTCCTCCACCATGGTGTTCCATGCCCCGCAGTGGGGACACTTGCCGGACCACCCTGCAGCATCACCTCCGCACTCGTTGCAGACGAATAGTGTTCTCTTTCTGGCCAATATGCTCCTAACTAAACGAATTCGTCTTTTTCAGGCAGGAAAAAGCGGGTTATGTCAGTTCTGAAGATCATGTCAATACTTCCGAGCGGACCGTTTCTCTGTTTTCCGATCTTCAGTATTGTCTGAATATTGAGATAATCAATCTGATCTTCGAACTCTTCGTCTGTATCGGAATACTCCCCCGGGCGATGAAGGAACAACACAAGGTCGGCATCCTGCTCGATGGCACCGCTTTCTTTCAGGTCACTGAGTCTCGGGGAACCGCTTCTTTTCGTAGCCATCCGGCTAAGCTGCGAAAGAGCCATAACCGGCAGTTCCATCTCCTTTGCAAGTGCTTTGAGATCTCCTGAAATACGAGCAACTTCCTGCTGCCTGTTCTCGGTATTCCCGTCACCACGCATGAGCTGAAGGTAATCGACGAAGACCATACAGATATCTTCCCGCCTTTTCAGGCTCCTGATCTTCGCTCTTATCTCCATCGAGCCGATACTGGCTTTATCATCGATGAATATCTTCAACCTCTGGAGCCTGTCGGCTGCCGCCTGAAGCTCGTACCACGCTTTCTGAGAAAGGGTCCCCTCTATGATCGGTTTTGTCCCTATATGGGCATCGGCGCAGAGCAGCCTCTGAGTCAGCATCGCATCGGACATTTCCAGGCTGAAAATGGCAACGCCCCGCTCCGTTTCCTTCGCTATATGGGCAGCCATATTCAGAGCCATACTTGTCTTGCCTATACCAGGCCGGGCAGCCAGGATAATCAGTTCTCCGGCGTGGAATCCGGTAGTCATTTTATCCAGTTTCTTGAATCCAGTTGAAAGTCCGGTTACGTAACCCTTGGTGTTACGGAGTTTTTCAAGGTCCTCGATACCTCTGGAAACAAGCTGCGATATGGGTTTGAAATCCCCTGATGCTCTTGATTCGGTTATAGCCATGATCTTGCTGGCGGCTGTATCAAGAACGATCTCGACGTCCTCTATACCTTCGAGGACTTCATTGATGTTCTCCCTGCTCACCTTGATAAGCTGACGAAGCATGGCTTTATCCTTGATGATCTTTATGTACTGAAGCACATTCGAAAGCAGGGGAATATCGTCTGTCAGGGAGGCAAGATACTCTATACCTCCCGCCTCCTCGAGGTTCTTCTTCCTTTGCAGCTCCTCACCGACAGTAACCATATCGGTTACGCTGTTCTTCGAGTCAAGGTCGCGGCAGGCCTGGAAGATCATTCTGTGCTTACGGTCGAAGAAATCCTTTGTGTTAAGTGCATCAAGGGCCTCAACGGTCAATTCCTGATCAAGGAGCATTGCTCCTAGAACACTCTTTTCGGCATCCAGACTCTGGGGAGGTCTGAATCCCTTTTCCTCAGTCATACTCAATCCTTACCAGCTCTGGGCAGACCCAGTTCATCAAGAAGCTTTCTCAGCGTCTTCATATCATCCCAAACAGGTCTTTTCAGGGCATCGGTTCGCAGTAGAGCAGCAGGGTGATAGGTAGGAAGGACCGGAATATCGCCGTACCTGTGAATTGTCCCTCTGAGTTTACCTATACCATCGCTGCTTCCTGTCATTGTTCTGCTGGCCGGAGCGCCCAGAGCGACAATAACTCCCGGCTGCATAATTCTTATCTGCTCTTCAAGTATCCACCAGCATGCGGCTACTTCATCTTTAGAAGGTGTTCTGTTTCCAGGAGGCCTGCACTTCACGATGTTCGTGATGAACACAGTATCCCTATCCAGATCGATGGCAGCCAATATTTTATCAAGAAGTTTCCCCGCACGGCCTACGAACGGCTCTCCCTGAATATCCTCGTTGGCACCGGGTCCCTCACCGATGAAAAGTATCCCCGCAGACGGGTTTCCTCCTCCGAAGACTATCGTATTCCGTTCTTCAGAGAGTCTGCAGCCTCGGCAGTCACCTACTCTTTGCATGAGCGCGGCCAGTTCGAGAGGTATACTTCCGCTTTCTTCTACAGTTACTGAAGCGGTCTTTTCGCCTTTCAGTTCGGAAATCCATTCGGGAAGCACAAAAATATCATCCATACCGAAACTTGCCACCGAATTCCAGAATGGATCTTTCCTGCCACCGGGTGCGCCGGTATCCCTGCTTTCTGCCATTAACTTTCATTGCCTTTCATAAAATATCTTCCCATTGCAGCGGTCAGAAGCTCTGCAATATACCTTTTCGAAGAACGCTTGACTTCGACGTAACTGCCATCGCTGAAGAAGAGTTTTCCCTGGTTGGAGGATGCCTCCATCCCGGTTCCTGGAGCATCCCCCGGATTGTAGAAAATGGCGGCTGCTCCCTTGCGTTTCATTTTTCCCAGCGCCCGCTTTTCTCCATCGGGTCCGAATTCAAGGGCAAAAGCCATCACCGGACACATATTGTCCATCGTTCTGTCAAGTTCGGACAGAATATCGGGAGTAGCCTCAAGCTCGATCCGGAGGGTTCCGGATCTCTCGGTTTTCCCGTCATGAAAGGCGGAAGGTCTGAAATCAGAAACCGCAGCTGCCATTACCAGGAGGTCAGCTTTTTCAACTTCACTGACCAGCGCATCAAGCATTTCCTGCGCCGTTTCCACGGGAACCGTGTCCACTCCGGACGGATGGGAGATGCAGGCAGGACCGCTAATGAACAGTACGTCAGCGCCGGCATCACGGAATGCCATCGCCATACTGCATCCCATCCGGCCGCTTGACCTGTTGGAAATATATCGAACACGATCCAGAGCTTCCCTGGTGGGTCCTGATGTAACTATCACCCTTCTGCCATGCCAGTGTTCAAGACCGGCAAAACGATCGGGAGTGAAGGCAATAACTTCCTGAGGAAAGCTGGTATTAACCATCTTCAGCCGGCAGCCCCGCAGTATTGATTCGACGTTCAGCAGGGAATCCTCAAGACGGCTGTTGCAAAGGTAGTAGTCAAAAGAACCGATCCAGCGGATCTCCCATGCCGCCATTTCCATCCTTCTCTGAACAACTTCCGGATCATCAGTATTTCTGGAGCTGAGCCTGCCCGACAGTACGCCTGGGGAAGGGGGCAGGATGAATATGAGTATGGAAGCCGGAAAAGCTTCCTTGATCTGAAGTGCTCCCTGAACATCTATATCAAGAATAACAGTGCCGCCGCGGGAAATTTCTTCTGCAACCAATTCTCTTGAGGTTCCGTAAAGATGCCCGTGAACCTCCGCATACTCAAGGAAATAACCGCTTTCTATCCTCCTGCGGAACTCTTCCCTGCTTACGAAGAAGTAATCCACCCCTTCAATCTCCGAGCCGCGCAGCGGTCTTGTTGTTGTTGAAACGGAGAACGCCGTAAACTCGAATCTCTCGACAAGATGATGGGCAAGCGTAGTCTTACCGGCCCCCGAAGGTCCTGCAAGTACTATCAGTTGACCGGGAGAATTATTCAATATTTGCAGCCTGTTCCTTCAGTGATGAAAGAATATTCTTCATCTCTATAACCTTGAGTGACTGTTCCGGATCGTCAACTTTTGCTCCCATCGTATTCATTTCACGGTGCATTTCCTGGATAAGAAATTCCAGTTTCCGCCCGACGGGACCGTCATCAGAATCTACTATTTCAACGGCATAGTCAAGGTGGCACAGCAATCTCTGAACCTCCTCGGTCACGTCGGACCTGTCTGCCAGAAGGGCCAGTTCCTGCATCATACGATCTTCGTCCAGCCGGGAATCATCAAGAAGATCGGATATTCTTATTTTGAGCCGTTCGTATCTTTCCGCCACGGTTTCCTTCTGCTGCGCCAGAACGGGAGTGGTCAGTTCTCTGATATTTGAAAATCCTTCCCGGAAAAGAGGCTCCAGTGCCGCTCCCTCCCTGCGCCGGTTCTCCCTGAGCTCTGCAAGTGCCCGGGATATGGCTCCCCTGAACGCTGCCGTCAGTTCCTTTCGATCGAGCATCGACGGCTCAGTTCTTGCAGCAACTCCCGGCAGGTTGAGAAGCTCACCGGCGGATATTCCTCCAACACATTCGTTGTCCTTCGAAAGAAGCTCCGCGGCAGCAATATACAGACTGGCTGTCTCCATATTGACCGATACGCGGGAACCGCTGTCTCCGCTTAATTCAACAGACGCATCCAGCCTTATGCGTCCCCTGTCAAACATGCCGCCGACGGTTTTCCTTACCTCAGGTTCCAGAGCGGAAATAACCTCGGGCAGTTTCAGTGAAACACTGAGGCTTCTGTGATTAAGCGATTTCGCCTCAACCGTCACGGTGAAACCATCACCTGCGGTTTCAGCTCGACCGAAGCCAGTCATAGATTCCATTAGATATCCCCTCAAGTGCGGCGACTCGTACAACATCATACGGTAGGAAGTATATTAAACATAATTCAAAGGTATCACCAGTCATCTCTCATGAAAGGAGTCTTCGGTGGACGGTGTTTTCCTCAGCGCCCTTGTGCCTCCCCTGAAAGACCTGATCCTGGGAATGAAATGCATAAAGGTCGGTTCTTCTTCGAGGGATGGTTTCGGTCTGTTGTTCGGTGAAAGCGTTCTAATACTGAATGCGAGACCTGATTCTCCCGGGCTTACCTGGAGCAGTGCGGTGAACATGACGGAGCTGCCCTCTCCGGCATGGAGCCACCATATCGATGGGGCGAAGGTTCAGGATCTCACCCAGCCGGGCGCAGACAGGGTACTCCATATACACTTTCAAAGCGGGATGCTTTACGGGAATTCAGATGTTACGCTCATCTTTGAAGCTGCAGGTCGAAATGCCAATATAATCCTGGTCAGGAGCGGAGACAGCAGGATTCTTGCCTGTCACAGGAAGATACCCTCATCCAGAAACAGATACAGAACCGTAGCTCCGGGACAGGTATACGTACCGCCGCCCTCTTCAGGGCTATCTCCGGGGTCATGGAGCTCTTCCATTGAATTGAAGAATTCGATAGAAAACAGGAAAGAATCTCCGGCCTTACTTTACAAATTGCTCGAAGGTGTCGGCCCTGTTACGGCCAGAGCTCTGCTGCGTCATGCAGAAGCCAACAGGACACCGTTGATTGAAGTGGTGGCAGAACTGGAACAGGCTCTGCTTGAACAGAATTTCAGCCCGTGGGAGGGTCCGGATGGCCCGCTTCCCATCGAGCTTGCCGGGGGGAAACCGATAGAGAACCCCCTCTCCATGAAAACAGCGGAAAAAGATATCGCAGGCATCCGGGAGGACAGGTACGAAACATGGACGCTGATTCTCCGCAGAAGGCTCTCCTTCCTGCGGAAACGGCTGACGGGTGTGGAAACCGCTCTGGATGGCCTGGTATCTCCTGAAAAGTATAGAACATGGGGCAGCCTTCTCCTCTCAACAGAGAATAATTCAAGGAAAGGACTCAAAGAGATAGAGCTTAAGGACTGGAACGGCTGCGAACACACTATTCCTCTTAAACCCTTCAGGTCACTTAAATCAAATGCCGCAAGATTCTTCAGGAAGGCATCCAACACCGGAAAGGAAAAGCGCAATCTGCAAGAGCATAAGCTCAGTGCGCTAAGTGAAATAGAATCTCTGGAAATTTCCCTTGCATCGGCTCCTGACCTTACGGTTGACGAACTTGAAGCAAGCATCAGAAAATACAGGAAGAAAGTCCGGGATCAGTATGACCGGAAGAAGAAGACAGAGGCGAAACTGCTCACAGGCGGCTGGAGATGCTTCTCGGGAAGAAATGCCAGGGAGAACGAAGAGGTTACTTTCAGAATCGGAAAACGGGGCGATCTCTGGTTCCATGCAAGAGGGTATCCGGGAGCTCATGTGGTACTTAAACTCGATGGGAAAACGGACAGCCCGCCCGGTGAAATAATACTCGAAGCATCGATTGAGGCTGCAAGGAGATGCGGAGCCTCAAGTGGAGTGATCCCTGTTGACTACACCAGGGTTCAGTATGTTAACCGGATAAGGAAGGGAAAACCGGGACAGGTTGTATATACCAGAGAGAAAACTGTTTTTGTTGATCTGGACAAACTGTCCTGATATGAAATAAAGAAGAAAGGGGTAATAATATGAACAATGAATTTACACAGGAGCATCTCGACGTATTCAGTTCCGCATACCTTTTCCGGGACCTCGAACCTGATGAACTCGACCTGTTCATAAACAACACACAGTACGCAGAGCACGTTCCCAACAGTGTGATCATCAGGGAGGATGAGCAGGGTGAATACCTCTACCTGATCCTGTCCGGAAAAGTCCGTGTTACAAAAAGAACCTACGAAGGGATCGAGCAGATACTTGGTATCCTGGAAACAGGGGATTTCTTCGGTGAGATGGTCCTTCTTGACCGCAGGAGCAGAAGCGCCTCCGTATACGCGCACACAAGGGTGGAATTAGCCAGGATACAGCATTCCAAAGTGGCCTCCATACTGAACGATAATCCAAGAATAGGCCTGAAAGTGCTTCGAGCTTTCTCAGAGGTTATTTCCCTGAGGCTGCGTAATGCCAACGATAAATTGAGATCACTGCCTTTCATCGAAAGAACTTTCTAAAAATGGACGATGGCTCTGAAGAACTTCTGGCGAAAGCAAAAGAAGCGATTTCGAGCTGTTACTGTCCGTATTCAGGATTTCATGTTACAGCGGTTATTGAGGATGACGAAGGGGGGCTGCATTGGGGGGTCAATGTCGAGAATTCCTCCTACGGACTTACCATCTGTGCCGAGAGAGCAGCTGTTTTCAATGCAATCTCGCGCGGGCAGAAAAAATTCAGAAGAATACTGATATACTCTCCTGACTCTTACCCTCTTCCCTGCGGCGCCTGCAGGCAGGTGCTAGCCGAGTTCTGCGATGATGATTTTCCTGTTATACTGGCAACACCAGATTCTATCAAGCATTACACCCTGGGCGAACTGCTCCCCCACCGCTTCTAGATTAAAATCCCGGTCATGGAGAGAGATATTCGACCTCTCTTCACATCCACCTGCAGAATCCTGACCATGAGTTGTTCGCCTGCAGAGACTATATCCGCCGGGTTTTTGACGAATCTGTCAGCCATCTGGCTTATGTGAACGAGTCCGTCCTGATGCACTCCGATATCTACGAAAGCACCGAAATTTGTAACATTGGTCACTATGCCCGGAAGTATCATACCCTCCTCAAGATCCTTGATATCATGGACATCAGCAAAATTGAACACCTGGAAAGATTTCCTGGGGTCTCTGCCCGGTTTCTCCAGTTCTTCCATGATATCGCGCAGAGTAGGAAGACCGGTTTTCCCGTCGACAAAATCTTTCAGATCTATCGATTTCCGTGAGTTCTCCGACGACATCAGCTCCGCGACACTCAGTCCTTTCGATCCGGCCATCCGTTCCACCACGGAATAGCTTTCAGGATGAACAGCGCTTGCGTCCAGCGGGTTCTGCCCGTTCCTGATTCTAAGAAAGCCGGCGGACTGCTCGAATGCAGCAGGACCGAGACCTGAAACTTTAAGAAGCTGCCGGCGGTTTAGAAACGCCCCGTTTTCCTCGCTCCATTTAACAATATTCCGTGAAACCCGTTCAGTCAGACCGGATACGTATGATAAAAGCTGGGAACTTGCGGTATTAAGATCGACTCCAACGCTGTTCACACAGCTTTCAACTGTGTCGTCAAGAGCCTTCCTGAGTTTCCTGCTGTCCACATCGTGCTGATACTGACCAACTCCGATTGACTTTGGATCGATCTTAACAAGTTCTGCCAGGGGATCCTGAAGCCTTCTCCCGATCGAGATAGCTCCCCTGACTGTAAGATCGAAATCGGGAAACTCTTCCCTGGCAACTTTGGAGGCTGAATAGATGGATGCCCCGCTTTCATTTACCGGGATAACCTTAACTTCCTTCTGCAGACCTGATTCTCTCAGGAATGCTTCGGTCTCTCTTCCGGCAGTACCGTTACCAACCGCAATGAATTCCGGTTCGAATTTGTCTATCAGTTCGATTACGGTTTTCACAGCCTCTGATTTCTTAGATTCTGACATGAAGGGGAAAATCGTCGTGCTGTGCTGAACCGAACCCTGTGAATTAAGGCATACAAGCTTGCACCCTGTTCTGAAACCCGGGTCAACCGCAAGAACACCTTTTGGACCGAGCGGCGCGGCGAGCAGAAGCTCTCTCAGATTGGAGGTGAACACCCTTATTGCCTCTTCATCGGCAGCTTCCTTACTTCTAAGCCGGGTCTCCGTCTCCATCGATGGTGCAAGAAGCCTGCGAAAACCATCCGATGCCGCTTCAGATATAACTCTCCCCTCCGGGGTATCCGGGTTCAGGCATACCGCCGGCAGAATTATATCCAACGCTCTCTCGAATGAAACGGTTATCCTCAGCGAGAGGAACTTTTTTTCCTCCCCCCTGCGCATTGCAAGAACCCTGTGTGATGGAGCAGTGCGCACTGGTTCATTCCACTCAAAATAATCCCTGAATTTTGATCCTTCCTGTTCCATACCCGAAATCACTCGACACCCGTAGCTGCCGGTACTCCAGTAAAGCCTTCGCATCGGATCCCTGATCTGTGCGTTGTGCGCCAGATCTTCGGCAATAATATCCCGTGCGCCGGAGACAGCGTCTTCTACAGTGTCAACACCTTTTTCGGAATCCACGTACTCGAGGGCGTACAGGAAAGGATCATCACCCTTCTGAAGCAGTATCCTCTGCGCAAGAGGTTCCAGCCCCTTCTCCCGTGCTTTTGTGGCTCTGGTTCTTCTTCTCGGGCGGAAAGGAAGGTAGATATCCTCAAGAGAGGTTAGAGTGCCTGCGTTACCGATTTTCTCACTTAACTCGGCTGTTAAAAGCTCCCGCTCATCCAGTGAGCGCAGTATGACTTTCCGCCTCTCATCGAGTTTTTCAAGCTGTTCCAGTCTGTCCCGGACAGTCATGACGGAAACTTCATCCATGCTTCCAGTAGCTTCTTTTCGATACCTTGCGATAAATGGCACGGTTGCTCCGTCTGCAAGCAGGGAAGCAACGGCGGCCACGTACATTCTGTTCAATTTTGTTTCAGAGGATATCTTCTCAAAATGAATGCTCTGCATTATCACTCTTTCAGAACTGTTTGTGTACTGAATCAGCTTGCTGGAAATCTACCCCAGGTCTTCAAGTGCCTGATTTAACGCATCACGGACCTGGACCATCACGTCGGGAACCAGTGTAAGTCCCTTGCGGGTCGGCTTCCAGTCTCCCTTGTCATCCATATAATAAATCCTGACTCCTACGTACTGATTCCCCTTGAATTCGGAGAGCTCGACTCTGATCAGGTCCTCTCCTTTTTCTATATCCTTGATTGTCTTCTCCACAGTTCCTCCATTCAATATAGTAGTTCACTGATTCCGGTTGAACCGGAAGTCTAATAAAAAGAGCAGGTGAAATGCAAGCCCGCTGCAGGTCAAAACTGATGATCGGTTTACGATCTCTATAATATCTGAAAAGAAAAGGGGCTGATTAACCGCATTCCGAGTAGCCGCAATTGAGAGCGCAGGCCACGCACCCTGATTCGTATTTGAGAGGTCCTCCGCACATGGGACATGCTCCAGCAAGGTTTTCTGCAACCTCTTCATCGTTAAAGCCTGCATCAATATTGTTTGCAATTTCCTCTTCCGGTACCGGCTCAATGGACTGAATGGTGTCCGTATTATTCATGGATGATACATGCATTTTTTCATCAATGTACCACTCAATTGTCTGGCCTATAGCATCAGCACATGAAAGAATCCTGTTGCCGCCCTGCCATACGATTCTATGGCAGCTGATTCCCTTAAGTTCCTTAACTATAGCCTCTGGTCTGATGCCGGATCTCAAAGCAAGTGAAATGAGCCTGCTAATCGCTTCAGACTGACTGGCGGCACATCCGCCCGCTTTCCCCATCTGCGAAAATAGCTCAACAGGGCCATTATCGTCCATGTTTATAGTTACATACAGTTTACCGCACCCGGTTCTGATTCTTCTTGTTATCCCTGATGTTACGTCTCCCCTGTCACGCGGACCAATGGGAACTGAAGGCAGGGCAATATCGTCTGCCTTCTCCGCTTCCTTGGATTTAGCAAGGTTAAGAACCTGTTTATCCCTGCTCTTATCCCGGTAGACTGTGATACCCTTGCACCCGAGTCTTCGGGAAAGTTTGAATACCTCGGCAACACTTTTGCGCGAAGCGTTCTCCGGAAGATTCACTGTTTTTGAAACAGCATTATCCGTGTATTTCTGAAAAGCAGCCTGCATTCTTACGTGGTATGCAGGAGAGATATCATGAGACGTGACAAACAACCTCTGGGTATCTCTTGGGATCTCCAGAATTCCCTGGCAGGTCCCCTTCTGGGCAACCTGCGCAAATACCTCTTCTGAAAAGAAGTCCCGCTCCCTTGCAATTCTCCCGAATTCGGGTACTACTTCATGCAGTTCATCATTCTCATCCAGAAGATTGGATCTTGTAAAAACAAGAGCAAATACAGGTTCAATACCACCCGAACAACCTGCAAGTATACTGATCGAACCGGTTGGAGCTATTGTGGTGACGGTTGCATTACGCAGCGGAGGCATATGTTTATTGTCATATACACTTCCAGTGAAATTCGGAAAAGGTCCTCTTTCCTTGGCCAGGTCGATACTTGCTTTTCTTCCCTTTTCCGCAACAAAACTCATAAGTTCTTCAGCGAACAGCAGCGCTTCCTCGGAATCGTATGGTATTTCCAGCTTGAATAGAAGATCGGCAAATCCCATAATACCAAGACCGATTTTCCGGTTACCTGCCACCATTTCGGCGATCTCCGGAAGAGGATAGCGATTGATCTCAATGACATCGTCCAGAAATCTAACTGCAGTTTTCACAGTTGTTTCAAGTCTGTTCCAGTTCAATCTGAATTTGCCGCTTTCGCATCTATCTGTCATAATAGAAACATTAACAGAACCCAGATTGCATGCTTCATATGGAAGCAGCGGCTGCTCACCGCATGGATTCGTGGCTTCAATCTCTGCAATATGCGGAGTCGGGTTCGCGTCGTTCATACGGTCAATGAAGATCAAGCCGGGTTCTCCTGAATTCCATGCGGAATCAACAATTGCATCGAATACTTCATTTGCATCTTTTGAGTCGATTATCTCGCCGTTTCTGGGGTTGACGATATTGTACTTTGAGCCCCTTTCAACAGCATCCATGAATTCATCTGTAGCTGCAACCGACAGGTTGAAATTGTTCAGCTTATCCATATTGCGTTTCACGTTAATAAATTCGTCGATGTCCGGATGATCCACTCTGAGAACCGCCATATTCGCTCCCCGGCGAACTCCGCCCTGCTTGACAGTTTCGGTGGCTTTATCAAAAACATTCATAAAGGATATCGGACCGCTGGAAACTCCCTTTGTTGACATTACCGTATCGTTTACAGGGCGTATCCTGGAAAACGAGAATCCTGTTCCCCCGCCACTCTTATGGATCAGTGCAGTATTCTTAACAGCGGAGAATATGCTATCCATACTGTCTTCAATCGGAAGAACGAAACATGCTGATAACTGGCCCAGTTCCCGCCCGGCATTCATAAGTGTCGGTGAATTGGGAAGAAACTCCTTTTTCGCTATCATATTGTAAAATGTAATCGTCATTTCCTGAACATCGTTCCCGAACTTCTCCTCTGCCGATGCAACTGCCTCAGCAACACGAAGAAGCATGTCCGATGGTTCCTCAAGAATTTCCCCGGAAACCGATCTCTTCAGGTAACGCTTCTTAAGAACGAATTGTGCATTTTTGTTGAATTGTGGTTCGATTAAACCGCTTAAACCTGATGAAGGGCGATCTACTTCAACAACTTGTTCCTTGCTGTCCGTCTGTGAAAATAGATCACTCTGCAGGTGGAACTCCGCCAACTACGCCCTCCCGCCCCTTGAATGGGGGAAACTCCATGCAGATATTTCAGATATCAAGGGATAATCTGCATTTCTTAAACTTCATCCCCGTTTTAACTAATAAAGTTACTTAAACTGCCAAGGAAATCCCGATTAAATGCGCGAGTAATAAAACCCATCTACAGGGGTAGACTATCAATATTTTGTGCCGTTGGCAAGGGGGGACTACTACAGGTTGTACCCGGCAGTAACCTATTGGCATATGTATGATTCGTTTGCTAGTTTACAAGCAACGGAATTCATATGCTTGGAGTAACATGAAAAGCAAGCGGAGAAAGATTTTTGAGAAGGAAGTCCTCGGTCATCTTGACAGGCTCTATGGATACGCGATGCACCTCTGCAAGAACGGTGAAGACGCATCTGACCTTGTCCAGGATACTTATCTGAATGCGCTGAAATCAGAAAAGCAGTACTCCATAGGAACAAATGCGGGAGCATGGTTGTTTACGATAATGCGAAACACGTTTCTGAATAGAATCCGTAGAATGAGCAGGAAACCGGCTGGTATGGCCGGGGAATGGATAGAACAGATGGCCAGGGAAGATGTTTCGGAGTTGAGAAAGCACGGCCCCGATCCCAGTGTCAAATGCCTGGATAATCTTCTGAAAGAAGATATTGCCAGAGCTATCGAAGATCTTCCCGATGAGTTCAAGGATACAGTGATACTCTGCGACGTACAGGGGTTTTCCTACGCGGATATCGCAACAATTCTTGATATTCCGATTGGTACAGTGAGGTCCAGAATACACAGAGGCAGGTTAATACTGCGGAATCTACTTGCCGATTGGAAAAACGTAGCTATGGGGGGAAGTTAACATGACCTGTGAGGATGCTCATTTAAACATGCACGATTACATTTCGGGGGAGCTGGCAGCAGAACAGCAAAAACCCCTTATGGATCATATGGACGAATGTCCGAACTGCCGCGAGTTCTTCCGGCAGACTGCAAACATTCAGACAACCATGAGGGATTTTATGCAGTATAAGGCTCCCCATGAACTGCAGAACGCGGTTTCAAGCATACTGGCAAATGCATGATCTGCAGAGGCCTTATTCGACAGTCAGCAGGCTATTACCCCCTGTAATCGCATTTCTGCTTCTTTCATCGACGCTTATACTTTTCGGGAAACCTGCGACCACATTCACAAGCCTCGAAGAGATAGCAATACATGCATCGGAACTTTCTAAAACCGATTCTGCCTGGCCCGGCAGCTGGTGGATGTATGACGGGATTGATTCTCCGCTTCCCGGCTGCGTAGCTTTCGGGACGCATGATCTATATCCTTTTCAACTTATTACAGCGAGAGATATCCAAACAGGTGATGTTCTCGTAAGGATTGTTTCAACGTTGAGTATCAATATTCCGCCGGGTGCGCGTAGAGAAAGCCCTCAGAACCATTGTTTCACCTCTTATGTGCATGATTCCGGGGCACTGGTTCTCATACATTCTCAGAACTCTGAATCCTGGCCTGTCGACCTGTTTTCGATTTTTACTATGGAAAGACATTAATATGAAAAGAATGATTGTTCTGGTTATGATTGCCTTGATTCCTATCTGCGGTTGCGATGAGCGAACGGAGGAAACTGTATCCGGTGATATAGACTCAACCTCAATTGCTCCGCTTACAGTACAGCTGCCCGGTATTCTCATTGCACCCACAGGAGACACGGTACAGGCTCCTCCCGGAACTGATGTAATCCTGTATTACTGGCTTCCTCTTGAAAAATACGACGAGATGCAGGACGATCTCCGTTTTTTAACCACACTTGATACTCTATATCTTGTGCTGCCGCTGCAGCCGGACCATGAATCACGCAATCATGCGCAGCGGGTTGTAAACAATATGGAGATATCTCTGCCGGTATTCCTGGCCGACTCAACCGTTATGGAAGTTATCGATACCAGTATCCTGCCATCCTGCCTGATTATGACTTCAGACGGTGAGGTCTTCTCGGAAAGTGGTTTTGGAGCGCCAGCAAGGCTTCTAGCTCAAATCCAGAGCGGGGAATAATGGATAGATTCTTCCTGAGTGACGTCCATCTTTTTCCGGAACCGGAGTTTCATCCCGGTCGGGAAGCGCTCATTTCCTTTCTTGATTACATCCATGATTCATTCGATCCGGGGGAGCTCTGGATACTGGGTGATCTCTTCGATTTCTGGTTCGAATACAGAACTGTAATCCCCTCCGGGTACGAAAGATGTATCTCCTCAATAAGGAAACTGACGGATAAGGGCTGGGTATTCCATTTCATTCCGGGAAATCACGACTTCTGGGTCGGAAAACATTTCGTTGAATCGACTGAAGCCGTACTCCATCCGGATGATTATCTGATACTGGATTTCGATGGTAAAAAGGTACTTCTTTCTCATGGCGACGGCCTAGGACCGGGTGATATCGGATATAAGCTGATGAAGCCGGTCCTCAGATCGACGATAAGCAGGTTCCTCTTCTATCTTCTTCATCCGGATCTAGGTACATTTCTCGCGAGATATTTCTCAGATACCAGCAAGAGAATTCTCAGGCGTGATCTTGATAGAATACCGTCCGGGATGCAGAAATGGATCAATGAGAAATTCGATGAAGGTATTGATATTATCATCACCGGTCATACACACCTCGATACTCTTATCAGGACTGATGAAAGTACTTATGTTTCTCTTGGAGACTGGCTGACAAGATTCACCTACTTCCACATGAGAGATGGTGTGGAAGCAGAAGAACTTCTTGAGTATTCCTCCAACAGTCCCGAATGCAGGGAATAACTAAAGGGGTGATGAACTTGGTTTCGGAAAAAAGCGGCAGGAACCTGGATGTTTCTATAGTGATTCCGGCATTCAACGAGGAAGAAAGTATATCCGAGCTTGCTCGGGAGATCAGTGAATGCATGAAGGATGTGCTGTATGAAATCATTGTGATCGATGATGGAAGCACTGATGGAACCTGGGAACGCATCGTTGAACTCTCCTCCCGATTCCCTCTGAAGGGTCTCAAACTGAACAGCAACCAGGGAAAAGCTGCAGCTCTTGCAGCTGGTTTCGCTGAATCATCGGGTAAATTCGTGGTGACAATGGATGCCGACCTTCAGGATGATCCGTCCGAAATAAACGAGATGATAAGCCTCATGGAGGAGAAGAATTACGATCTTGTAAGCGGCTGGAAGAAGAACCGGAAGGATCCGGCAGGCAAGACTCTTCCTTCGAAACTGTTCAATTTCACGGTTAAACTCACAACAGGCGTGAAGCTCCATGATTTCAACTGCGGGCTGAAGGTCTACAGGAATAACGTGGTCAAGAATCTGGAACTCTATGGAGAAATGCATCGCTATACCCCTGTTCTTGCAGCACAGCAGGGTTTCTCAGTGGGCGAGAAAGTGGTGCACCACAGACCAAGGAAATATGGAAAGACGAAATATGGAGTGGCCCGTTTCTTCAGGGGGTTCTCAGATCTCCTGACAGTTCTTTTCCTGCACAGGTACTCCTACCGGCCTCTGCATTTCTTCGGAGCTATAGGGACGCTTCTTACACTTGTCGGATTCGGGATATCCGCATACATGACCGTTCTCTGGTTCGGCGGGGAACCCATAGGAAGAAGGCCTTTGCTGCTGCTCGGTGTACTCCTTCTGGTAGTTGGATTCCAGTTCATATCCCTCGGTCTTCTAGGGGAAATGCTTCTTAAGCTATCCGGCAGGAAATCATTCGTAATACTGGAGAAAGCTGAATCCAGCGGCGAGAAGAAATGAAGATAGCCCTTGTTGGACCCTTTCCCCCCTTCAGAGGGGGTATAGCCCAGTTCACAGCAAGATTGTACGAAACCCTTACCAAATGCTATCCGGAACATACCTTCGTTCCGATATCATACAGAAGACTGTACCCATCCATTCTATTCCCAGGAACGTCACAGCTTGAGCCGGAAAAGGAGCCAAGCTCCTTAAATGCCATCAACCTTATTGATTCATGCAATCCTGTGAATTGGATTTCTTCCAGGAAATACATTGAGAATTCAGAATTCAGCCGTTTAATCATTCAATGGTGGCATCCATTTTTTGCAGCATCACTTCTCGCATCGCTGCCGAGTAGAATTCCATCCGCTGCAGTCTGTCATAATGTTATTCCCCATGAATCATTTCCATTTTCGGGAAAACTATCAAAGGCATTCCTCAACAGAATGAATCTTATGGTCATTCACAGTGAATCGGACCTGAAGAAAGCCGAGACACTTGATATGAGTTCGGAACTTCTGAAACTCTACCATCCAATTTACGATCAGTACAGAAATCCGGAAATTTCCAGGGAGGATGCAAGGAAACGACTTGGCTACTCAAGTAATACAAATCTTGTTCTATTCTTTGGCCTGGTAAGGTCCTATAAGGGTGTTCCGGATCTTGTAAGAGCAATGAACTTGCTTCCGGATAACATCTCACTTCTAATTGTCGGTGAATCCTATGTGGATAGAAACGAGATATTGGAAACCATTACTTCTCTTCAGCTTTCCAGGAGAATCAGGTGGATAGACAAATTCGTTCCTGATGAGGACGTATCCATGTATTTCAATGCTGCAGATATTGTCGCCCTACCCTACCGGAATGCCACTCAGAGCGGAGTAGCCCAGATCGCTCTTTCGTTCGACCGGATTCTTGTCCTCACGGATACAGGTGGTCTCTCGGAACTGGTTGACCCCGGTTCCACAGGATTTCTAGCGCCTCCCTTCTCACCATCAAAACTGGCAGAATCAATCATTGCTGCCTTTAAGCTTGTTTCCGATCCAGACACAGAAAACAGGATAAGAAGGAAAGCAGCCTCATTCAGCTGGGAAACTTATGGTGCAGAACTAATGGAACATCTGCTATGAGAATTTTCATTACAGGAGCTGGCGGATTTATAGGATCATGCATTTCAAATTACCTTTCATACAAAGGGCATGAGATAATTGAGCATAACAGATCTAAGAACGGAGATCTATCTCCGGATGGAATACCAGATAACAGTGAAGTGATCGTGAACTCGGCTGGAAGACTTGGATCACCAAATGTAAATACATCTGAGTTAACTCAATCAAACGCTGTTCTACCTGAAATGCTTGCTGATTTCTGCACGAAGAAAAGTATTCACTTAATACATCTCAGTACTCCAGGGGTTTCTGGCTTGCTGGCTAACGCTTCAGAAGATCTGGAGTACAATCCGTGGGGTGAATACGAGTTATCCAAAATGAAAGGTGAGATCAGTCTGCGTGAGCATGATTCACTGCCATCTCATCTACTGACTGTTCTTCGCCCCGATTTTGTATACGGCCCCGGTGATATGCACAAACTCGAACTCTTTAAACAGGTTCAGAAAGGTTGGTTTCCATTGATCGGATTCAATGGTGCCAGAATTCGACCAACATACTGCGCTGATGTATGCAGAGCTGTTAACGCTTCACTTCCCGGTGGTTGTCTTAACGGAGGATTATACAATATCGGTGGCCCTGAAGTTCTCAAATTCAGAGATTTCATATTGAAAACAGCATTATCAATGGGTATTAAACTTAAAATACTACCGGTTCCCAGACTTTTCTTTTTCCTTGCTCTGAAACTTGGTCCACTTTGCCCCCGAGCACTTTCCGAAAGTAAATTCAGGCTCTTTGGTACAGATCATTACGTTTCAATATCCAGAGCCGAGAAGGCGGGTTTCTATCCGGAATATGACGTGAAGAAAGGCGTAGATAAAACTGTGTCCTGGTATCGGGAGAACAGGATTCTACCAGGATGATTACTTCTGGTATGAAAACCCGAGTGAAGTGGCTGGTCAGAGCAGGTGCAGTACTTCTCCTTGCAGCCGCCGCATGGATCATTACTGTCAATGCTGAGAACTGGTTTGAGCAGATAAGCAGGTTCAGCTGGCACTTTGATTGGTTTCTTATCTGCACCTCGGCCATACTGCTTGGACTCTCCTACTTCATCATCCCGGCAGGTTGGATAGTTCTGTCACATGCCGCAGGAAGTAAAACCGTATCTAAGGAACTACGGGCTGCCTGGTTCATGTCTCAACTTGGGAGGTATATCCCGGGTAAAGTATGGCTTTTCGCCGGTAGGGCTGCCTTTCTGAAATCCCGGGGTCTTGCCGGATTCAGGGCTACAAGCGTTCCATTTCTCGAGCTGCTGTATACAGCTGCTGGAGCAGGTCTGACTGCAATGATACCAGTTATCATATCCGGTAATGCGATCTTTTCGCATTCGGGCTTGAAGTATGCGGTATTGGCAGCGGGATTCTCACTTCTTGTGATTCCTTTTCTTACTCCCATCCAGAAATGGCTGTACAGGTTAAAACATGGTCGAATTCCTGAGGAATTACCTTTGCCGGGATTAATCGATTCTATTAAGCTTCTTATCTTTTACTCGAGCCTATGGTGGTTTCGCGGACTTGCACTTTTCCTCTGGTTGAAGGGCTTCGGTGTTTCAGATATCAGTCTCCTTCTCTGCTGCGCAGCTGCACCGCTAGCATGGCTGGCTGGATATATAGTTTTTCTGGTTCCCGGAGGAATCGGTATCAGAGAAGCGGCTGCGGTAGCCCTTGTAGCTCCTTCTGGTGCTGCGGGTCCTGTTCTTGCTGTCATAGTCGGACAACGTTTGATATTATCTATAATAGAGGTTGTCTTTGCTCTTGTATCTACTGGAAAACTTAAGCTCTTCGGAGAGGGGAAGCCGCTGTGATTTCATTTCCGAAAAGAACCGGATACCTGCTTTTCTTGATTCCTGCGGTAATTATAACGTATTCAACTGTGTTTACATCCGGAAAACTGCCGGGTGGAGAGCTCAGCGATACGGTAAGCCAGGGATATCCATTCTTCACATACACTGCAGAATCTCTGCAGGAGGGCAGTCTTCCCCACTGGAATCCATACGTATTCTGCGGAATTCCTTTTTACTCATCATTCTCTGCACCAGTCTTCTACCCGGTTCGAGGTCTGCTTCTACTGATTACGGGTGTTGAGGGTATGGTTCGTTTTCTCTTTCCCATTCAGATGCTCCTCGGTGGAATATTCGCATGGCTTTTCCTCGGATCAATTGGAGTAAGCAGGTGGGGCAGAATTGCGGGTTCCATTGCTTACGCTGTTACAGCCTGGTCAAATACGCTGTTCTACGCGGGACACGGCAGTAAGATTATCTGCTGGAGCTTTCTACCGCTGCTGCTGTATTCATGCGAAATGTGGATGCAGACAAGGAGAGGAAAATTTATCGCAATCGGCGGCATAGCAATAGGTATGCAGACCCTAGCCAGCCATCCCCAGATGGTTTTGTATTCAGTGGGAGCTGCGATTATCTGGCTCGGTTTCCGGGTTATCTCTAATCGAGGATCCAGATGGAAGAACCTTGGAAGCGCAGCAATCGGAATAACGGTTATCCTGCTCCTTGCAGCAGCAATAGGAGCCGTTCAGCTCCTGCCTGGATATAATTTCTCACATTACTCTACAAGAGGAAGTGACCTGTCCCTCGACCAGGCTTCAAGCTATTCGCTACCTCCTGAAGAAACACTTACGATGATTTTCCCGCACCTTTTCGGTTACCGTCACGGATTTCCAGACAGTACAGTCTCCGGAGTTCCTCTGTATTTTGGTAGACTCGGACTGCGGCTCAGCAGTGAGTTCACCGGTATACTGGTCTTTCTGCTGGCATTTGCTGCATTCCTTGGTTTCTCGAAAAAGTACAGATGGCCCCTGCTGGGTATCATGGTGGCAGGATTGCTAATATCATGGGGCGGTTACACACCTGTGTTCAAAGTCCTTTACAGCATCGTGCCGATCCTACGTAAACTGAGAGCTCCTCATATGGCAGCATTTCTGACAACCTCTGCTATCGCTCTGGCTGCAGGACCCGGTTTCGATACAATTTTCAGGAGCGAACGTTTTTCAGGAAGAAAGTTTCTGATTGGAATCTCTGTTTTTGCAGGCGTCTGCATATTGATCTTCCTGCTTGCCGATTCTATACTGCCAGGTCTGCAATCCGGATGGTGGACCAGAGTGGGAAATCCTCAGGCTTCAGGATACGCGGCTGTAGTAAACAGAAGAGTTGACATGGCATCACCGGATTTCCTGAAGGCTGCTGCAGCTGCTCTTATACTTGCTGGTTTAATCTATTTCAGAAACAGAGGCAAAGCAGGTATTTTAATACCAGGGGCAGCTCTTTCCATTCTGATTGCAGTGGAAGTAATCCCGCTGGACAGAGATTTTCAGTTCTATCTGAACGAAACGAGCGTCGATGCTCTCTTTATGCATGACAGTGATCTGACTGTCATGACAGGATCAGGAAGGCTTCTACCCGGCGGCAACGAGTTCGTTCCTTTGCATATCCGATCGGTGAGCGGTTACCATGCAGCCAAAACCGCTGTTGTTGACGATCTTCAGACTATGATGTCATCCGGTGGAATCGCAGCAATCCACCAGACTGCCTTCTCGGTCCTCCAGACCCAGGATGGATACCTCACATACGCACAATTCAGAGACTATCTTATCGAGCAGACTACCACTTCAGATCCATCATATGTTGATACACTTGAAGCTCTCATTCCAGTTGAATCCCTTCCAAGGATATGGTTTGCTGAATCCTGGATGGAACTCTCAGAGAATCAGTGTCTGAACCTCCTGTCAAGCGGAATTAATCCACGCGAGATCACGATCCTTTACGAGAGTCCGGAACTGCCTGAAATACTCAACACTGAGCAAGCGGAAGCTTCAATAGTGATTGACGAACCTCACAGGGTTACAATCCGGACTGACAATCCGGAGGATGGCCTTCTCATACTTGCCGACACGTGGTATCCGAGGTGGACAGTATTCATAGATGGAGAACCTGCCTCAGTAATACAGTCAAATCACTGGCAAAGGGGTGTTATTGTGCCTTCGGGGCAACATGAAGTAGAATACATTTTCGATTCATCCGATGTCACAACCGGTCTTATATTATCAATCGTGGGTTTACTGTCCGCATGTCTTATTATCGTGTTTGATATCAGGTTAGGAAAACAGAGAAAGAAAGCAGCAGAATGACCAGAGACCGAAAAAGGTTATTTCATATAGTTACCACATGGGGAGGTATTATCCTCCTGATAACAGCAATTCTATATTTTATACTTGAACTCTGGCCAAAATGGCAGCCCGGGCTTATTAGTTTCTGGGAGACTTCAAAGGAGAGCGCCAGCCTTCCAATGATCGCACTTTCCTTTTTCTCTTTGATGCTTGGTTATTATTTCGCTCCCGCTGCCTGGCGAAAGATCCTTGATGCCTTGAAGATCCCAAAAATCGATAAGGGTGAAGTAAGAAGGAACTGGTACATCACGCAAATGGGCCAATACGTTCCGGGGAAACTCTGGATGGTTGTTGGAAGGCTTACTTTTCTTAAGGCAAATGGTATTGGCCCCGTAAAGGCTATAACAGCATTCATTCTTGAAAACCTATATATGATGGTCGCCATGACTATTATGGCTTTGATAGGCCTTCCCTTTCTCGGGCTGGCAAATGTCCCTCTTCCCGTAGTAATAGCCCTGTGGATTTCAGCTGGTCTGGGAGTTATCATGCTCTTCGCACCGAAAATCCAGAGAAGAATTACCCATAAGCTCAGTCACAAACTCGGCGCGGATATAGACAGCCTTCCTCATATCTCACACAAGCATCAGGCAATTTTCGTTGGCTATCATCTGCTTTCATGGAGTCTTCGAAGTATGGCTCTCTATTTCTGGTTCCGCGGTTTCGGAGTGAAACCGGATCAGCCCTTCGCAATGATAGCTATCTGCCTTCTTGCAGGACCGGTTTCCTGGTTTATTGCGCTTGCCATGGTTTTCATACCGGGAGGCATCGGTATCAGGGAAGGTGTTCAGGGGCTTCTTCTTTCAAGTTTTGTCCGGGGCGGAGTTGAAGTCGCTACTGTAATTGCACTTGGACAAAGGGTCATGCTGATGATCGTTGAGGGATTGTACGCCCTTCAGGCAATAATATACGGTTCGCTCCGCCGCAGATTCACGAAATCCATGAACCATATAGAGCAGATCTTCCATCTGACCGGCAGTGTGATAAGAAGTAAGCTGGCAATGTACGGACTGGCCAAGGCACCAAATCCTATTAACGTAACATTTTCTGTTACAAGAAGTTGTCAGTCAAAATGCAAAACGTGCTTCATCTGGAAACATGATTCCGATGATGATCTTGATATGAACACTATTGAAAGGTTGTTCCGATCCATCGGCTGGACCTACTTCTTCAACGTTTCAGGGGGAGAGCCGTTTCTGAGGGACGATCTTCCTGAAATAATTAAGCTTGCCTGCAGGTTTATGACCCCAGCAGTTATTCATATTCCAACGAACGCGATATCATCGGACAGAATAATACGGATGACTGATGAGATTCTTAATGTGATTGATAAGGAAGCTCCGGGAACTGTTCTGACTATCAAACCCTCGTTTGACGGCATAGGCAAGCTTCATGACGAGATCAGAGGTATCCCGGGGAATTTCGACAAACTGCTTGAGACGGTGGAACAGCTTAAGCAACTGCAGGAAGAACACAAAAATCTCCATGTTGGGGTTGGTACGGTAATATCCAAATACAACGCTGCTCATCTTGGAGAAATTATCGAATACTCGAAGAGTTTGGGAGTTGATTCCTATATAAACGAAATTGCCGAGGAGAGAGAGGAATTTTTCAATCTCGGTTCAGGTATAACACCGGACAGTGACAGCTATGAAAAAATAATGGATGTCTTCAAGGATTCAGTAGTAGAGAAAATGAAGGATATGAAACTTCTCCCCAGAATGACAACAGCCCTGAGGGTTGTCTACTATGATCTTGTTGTCAGAATACTCAATGAGAAAAGACAGGTCATTCCCTGTTCAGCAGGTTTGATGAACGTGCATATCAACTCCGACGGAGGAATCTGGCCGTGTGCCGTACTTGCATACAAAGGGCAGATGGGTAAACTGGATGATAATACTGATTTTCAGGATATATGGAATTCGAAGAAAGCCAGGGAAATAAGAACTTCCATCAGGCATGGTTCCTGCGCATGCCCCCTTGCCAATCAGGCCTACTCCAATATTCTGCTTCATCCTCCAAGCCTGCTGAAGACCCTCTGGACAGCATTCAGAGGACGATGAATTAATCCGCTGATCAGAACAGTTTTACGAGGCGAATATTTCTACAGCACCCGGAGGTTTCAAACTGCATGGTATACACTCCAGCTGGAAGAATTCGCCCGTTCATATCGGTAGCTCCCCATACCTGTGTAGTACCTGAACCTGAAAACGATGTCTCATAAACAAGTCTGCCGCTCAGGTCGAACACTCTGATTGAATACTCACCATCATCACCGGTCTGCGCTGAGATTGATATGGATTCGCTGAATGGGTTGGGATATACTGAAATAGATTCCAGATATCCCGGTCTGGAATGAGGCTCTTCAACCCCTGTATTACCTGTAACGAGAATATCATCCACATACCAGCCCTCACGCGTACCGTCATTATCGCTTCCAAAAATGAACCTTAGCTGCTGGGGACCCTTTATCTCGACAGGAACATCAATCGTCACCAGATGCCAGCCCTGGTAACCTGAAAATACACCTGTTCCGGGTTCATAAGGCCCGGAAGTAGGCTGAACAATCTCAAAGGGATAACCAGAAGAAGGCTCAACAGTAAGCCAGTTGTCGAATTGACCCAGCTGAACCAGGCCGCCATCGATCGCCAGACCCTGATAGGCTGTTGAGTATAGTTGAGCATCAATCCATATCCAGAAAGACAGATTACCTTCGAGAGGAAGGTTGAACCATGGTGATGATAAACCGCAAAACAAGTGATTGTCATAATCACCAGCACCGGTATCACCACACTTAAAACTATTGGAACCAGCGGATGTATGATTCCTCTGGGGTGATACATGCCAGTTGTTCAGCCAGCCGGCTTCTATGAATGTCATTGCCCATGGGGATGTATCCGATTCCACATCACAGAACATTCCAGCTCCCAGAGGAAGATCAAAATACAGGTCCTCATAATACCCGCCATCGGCGAAAATATTAATTCTGAACGGATAGGTTTCATCCTCAGGTGTTCCAGGAGATGCATAGACCAGGAATGGATACTGATTCCAGCAGGATTGTCCTGCCGGAATGGTTCCGTAGTCCTGAACCGGTTCGGATACAATCAATCGCGTATCCAGTGACTGGAGTATCGCAAATGTATTCATGAGTGGCTCTTCGCCTGCATTAAGAAATTCTACGCCAAACTCGATCTCCTCTGCTGCCTCGAACGCCCAGTTACCATTACCGCTTGATCCCCCCTGGTCATCATCATCGGTAGAAAGACCATTCAGCACAAGTTCACCGGATTCGACGAACTCGGATACGGAGAACCATTCGTACTGACCATGCGCTTCATCACCAACGGCAAGACCGCATTCCCCGGGATGCGGGTTCGGATCGATAGCAGAAAGAGAGAAGTGTTCTCCAGTTGACGGGATGTATATATCGTAGAAGATAGAGTCGCCATTGCAAGAGAAGGTGATGTCATACCAGACTCCCGATGGGAAATCATGATAGATTGCACCGAGAGCATCACCGGCTACACCGTTTACAACAGTTCTTATGACTGCAATATCATGATCCGGTGATACCGTAGCATTTATACCTGAATCCGTGTTATCAAGCCTGAAGAAAAGGGCCACAGTATGGTATGCAGTGCCGCTTGCTTCCACTATACAGTTTTCCAGCACAATAGTACCTGGAGGTGATATCGCTGACCAGTTATAATTTGTAGAACCATGTGCCTTGCCATCGACAGCCCACCATGTTCCCGGCTGACCATGAGATGTCCAGTCACCGATGTTATTATCCTCGAAGTCATCATAGAAGATAAGTTCCGCACTGGCTGAAAAGAAAAGAGCGAATACGACTAACATCAACAATCTCATGATTATACCTCCATAAATTTACATTGATAAAAACAAACTCCGTTGTCAAGTCAATCAAGGGGGTCGAATCAAGGGGGCCGGGCTGGTTATCCGTGCCGAAGAAGTTTGATGATCGTTGAGGGGGATGATGGGGGCAGATATCCGCCATCGAGCACCATGTCTACGCCTGCAATTATGCTTTCCGGAATGGCTTCTATACTCAGCTGCACATCGTCGCCCGAACGATTAGCGCTGGTGGAAACAAGAGGGACACCGCAACGATTCAGAAGCTGTCCGCTCAGGGAGTCGGCGGGATGACGGAGCGCCACTGTATTATCCTCTCCCCTGATCCATTTCGGGCATTCATCTCCAGCCCGAAGCACAAAGGTGAGTTTCCCCGGCCACCGGATTTTCAGTATCTCCATTACTTCCGGGTCGATGCTGGAAGTAAGCTTCCCTGCCATCTCGAGTCCACTTACGATGAGGATGAACGATCGAGGTTTAGCGTAACCCTTGATCTTCGCGAGCCTCTCCACAGAAACCCTGTCGTCTGCGCGGCACAGCATTCCGTAGACGGTATCGGACGGGTAAATGACCACACCCCCCGATAGAAGAAGCGTTACTGTTTTCTCAACGATTTCCTCTTCAGGGTTGCTGATATCTATTGAAAATTCCGGTGTTCTCACCAGCCGCGAAGCTCCTTCAGTCGAGCTGCTACTTCCGGATTCTCAAGGGCTATTATCTGCGCTGCAAGGTATGCTGCATTCCTGGCGCCATGCGACCCTATGGCAACTGTTGCCACCGGGATACCCTTGGGCATCTGGACGGTTGAGAGAAGCGAATCCATTCCATTGAGCGGACCCGCAGCCAGGGGAACCCCTATTACCGGAAGTATGGTATGTGCCGCTACTGCTCCGGCAAGATGGGCTGCAAGCCCCGCACCTGCGATCAGAACTTTCAAACCTCTTTCGGATGCTCTTGAAGCATATTCTTTTACCTTATCCGGAGTCCTGTGGGCGGACATTATATTCACCTCGCAGGGAATCTCGAGGTCTCCGAGAATTTCGGATGTAAGCTTCATGACTTCTTTGTCACTTGCACTTCCCATAAGAATTCCAACAAGCATCAGACTGTCCTCCCGATATCTTTCCTGAAATATTTTCCACTGAAATCGATCTTCTCAAGTTCTCTGTAGGTCCTGTCCAGAGAGTCCTCCATAGAATCTCCAATGGATGCAACACTGAGCACCCGGCCGCCTCCTGTCACAAGCTTTCCGTTCTCCACTGCCGTACCGGCATGAAAAACGACGGCATCTTCGATTGTGTCCAGACCGGTTATCGGGAATCCCTTCCCGTAGGTGCCAGGATAGCCTCCCGAGGCCATTACAACACAGCTGCAGAATCCTTCTTCAACGGTAAGATGTTCCGGAAGCGCACCTCCAGCAGCTGCGGACATGAAAATCTCCCCCAGATCACCAAGGATAAGCGGCAGCACCGCCTGTGTCTCAGGATCACCAAAACGCACATTGAACTCCAGTACCTTCGGACCATCATCGGTTATCATCAACCCTGCGTACAGAACCCCCCTGTAGTCGATCCCCCTCAATGCGAGTTCGGAAAGGACAGGCAGAATAATCCTGGTCCGGGCATGCTCCCCGGAGCAATTACCTGTTCCGGGGGGAGGACAGACGGCTCCCATTCCTCCTGTATTAGGACCAGTATCAGCATCTCCAAGCCTCTTATGATCACGGCTTGGGGGAAGAATCACGCATTCCCCTCCGCTGCAGATCGCGAGTATGCTTACCTCTCTGCCTTCAAGTCTATCTTCAATCAATACTTTAATGTCCGATTTCCCGAACTTCCCTGCGAAGAGTTCCTCAAGGATACCGCCCGCCTCAACAGAATCGTTCGGCAGGAATACTCCTTTTCCGGCTGCAAGTCCGTCTGCTTTAATAACATATTTGCATGCATCCTTACCAATATACTCCCTGGCAGAAACCAGATCGGAGAAAACCCTCCCTCTTGCGGTCGGCACTCCAGCCGATTCCATTATCTCCTTTGCGAACCATTTACTGCCTTCAAGCTGTGCGCCATCCGCACCGGGACCGAAACATGGAATACCCGCCTCTCTCAATTCATCGGCAAGCCCGGCTACAAGCGGCACTTCAGGACCGACAACCACAAGATCAACCTTCTCATCTGCAGCAAGGCTCACAAGGCCGTCGATATCGGAAGCCTTTACAGGAAACAACTCAGCGATCTCTGCAATTCCGGGGTTCCCCGGAGCACATATCAGAGAATGATCACCTGATCTTGATAATGCCCATACAAGCGCGTGCTCTCGACCTCCGCTGCCTACGACCAGAATTGTCACTTTTCCTCCCTGGTATGGTATACGTTGCTATCTGCCGGGAATTTTCCGTCTCTGACCTCGCTCGAGAACTTCTTCAGAGCTTCAAGAATGATACTGTCAAGCTGAATGTATTTTTTGACAAATCTGGGCTCGAAGTCTCCCGACAGGCCGAGCATATCGTTCACTACAAGTATCTGACCGTCCGTGTACCTTCCAGCACCGATACCTATGGTGGGCACTTCGAGTTTCCCGGTAAGCTCAGCCGCAAGTTCCTCCTCAATACACTCGAAAACGATTGAGAATACACCGGCCTGCTGCAGGGCAAAGGCTTCCTCGAACAGCTCATCGCGTTTATCGCTGTAAACGACTTTGTAACCTCCTGCCTGCTTGATCGACTGAGGAAGCAGACCCACATGTCCCATAACAGGTATTCCAGAATCGATGATAGCCTCTGCGCGGGATACAGAGCGACTGTTCCCACCCTCAAGCTTCACAGCGTCTGCACCGCCTTCGGAGAGAAATCGTACGGCATTCTTAACAGCCAGCGAATCGGAACGTTCGTAGGATCCAAAAGGCATATCACCAACAACGAGGGTATTGGCAGCTCCCCTGGAAACAGCTTTTGTATGGGCAATCATGACATCAAGATCTGCACCAAGCGTGGTCTCCTCACCGAATACCGCCATCGCAATGGAATCACCAACAAGTATGAAATCAACTCCGGCTTCCTCCTGCAGCCTGGCGGTCATGTAATCGTACGCGGTGAGTGATACTATCTTTTCCCCCCTCTTCTTCTTCAGCAGCAGGGAATGTACATCCTTTTTCATGTTGACTGCTCCTTAACTTCAGATGGACGGCTCGCTGCAAGGCGGCTATCCGGAATCAGCCATTTATAGACTATCAGATATGCTGCTACAGCATAAACCAGACCCGCAATGATATCAACAATATAATGCTCCGCACCGTAAGCGATCTCGAAGCATATCCCTGCCACTAAAATCGTGAACCACCAGGCTTTGTATCGGAATTCCCGGAAAGCTATCATCAGTATCAGTATCGGTACCCCGGCATGGAGCGAGGGCATCGCTCCCCTCGGGCTCGGGCTGAATGAAGATATTATTCCTCCGGGAGCGAGTTCTCCGAGTGCACGGAGGGTAATCCTTTCAACATGGGGGATCATATTCTCAAGGGAAGCCATCCAGGGCGGCGTAAGAGGAAACAGAACATACGTAGCATATCCGGCGAGGGTGATCAGGGCTATCGCCACGGTTGCCCTTTTCATCCTTTCTACTCCCTTTCTGAAGAATAGAAGGAGCGGAAACGCTATCGGAATGAAGAACAGAGATGAATGGAAAACGGCGAAAACATAGTCGTACCACGCGATACCGCCAGTATACAGATGTTCCTGAAGCCATACTACCGGCAGCTGTCCGAATATGGCCCTTTCCAGAGCAATGATTGAAGCGCCATGGAATGCCTGAAAATGGGAAGATACAACGAACTGCAGCTGCCAGTATGAAACAACGAGCAGAGGGTAGAACAACCAGGGCCGGAGGACTCCCGGAAGGCCTTTCCATCTGTACAGCAAGTAACACACTACAAAAGACATGAGAGGAACCGGGATTCTGGGCACAAGCCTTGAAAGGGGAACGATCAGCATGATAGCAGTGTATACTGAGAAGAAGATAAGTATTAATCGGTAATTTCTGTCTTTTACAGAAGAGTATATCGTCCTGAACGAAAACAATTTAATACCTTCCGTACAATGCAGATTGAAGTGATAAGGATGTGGGGACCATATCCCTGAAGAATGTCTCTTAAACAGGGTTAAAGGTCTTATTACGGCCTGTTGCAGCTTCAGTCTACCTGATTTTACCAGGTCACGCATCAGCAGGGCATCAGGGCGCGGCCTTCATTGCTCATCTTTGGCACTCTCAGCAAATGGCCCCCTACATCAAAAAGTTAATACTCTTCGCTTCTTGTGTCAATTCTGCCCTTGGACTATCAGCGAATCTCAATTAGTTTTCGCGATGGGAAATCTTAACAAACACCCGGACAGGAAGTGCTGATAAATGGCAAAGAATATTACAAATCCAGAAAAGGATTACGCAAGATGGTACCAGGATGTTATCCGCGAAGCTGAGCTGGCTGATTCAGCTCCAGTCCGCGGGTGTATGGTAATACGCCCTTATGGATACTCAATCTGGGAGAATATTAAAGCGAGCCTTAATGCGAGCTTCAAAAAAACCGGACACAAGAACGCCTACTTCCCTCTGTTCATTCCTGAGAGTTTCATTAAAAGGGAAGCCGAGCATGTTGAAGGATTTGCTCCTGAACTGGCCATAGTTACCCATGCGGGAGGCAAGAAGCTTGAGGAATCCCTGGTTGTAAGGCCTACTTCAGAGACAATAATCAACCATATGTTCTCCAAATGGATCAACAGTTACAGAGACCTGCCCATGCTCTTAAATCAGTGGGCGAATGTAGTTCGATGGGAAATGCGTCCCAGAGCATTCCTCAGAACCACTGAATTCCTCTGGCAGGAGGGGCACACAGCCCACGCTGATGAGAAAGAAGCCAGAGAAGAAACTCTGCGTATGCTGAATGTGTATGCAGATTTCGCCAGGAATGTGGCTGCTATCCCCGTAATACCCGGAAGGAAGACGGAACGGGAGAAATTCGCCGGCGCGGTGGACAGCTATACGATAGAAGCTATGATGGGTAACGGCTGGGCGCTGCAGAGCGGCACAAGCCATTACCTGGGAACGAATTTCGCCAGAGTGTTCGAAACAATGTACCTTGACAGCAGTAACGAACAGCAGTTCGTCCACCAGACCAGCTGGGGTGTATCCACAAGGCTTGTCGGCGCTGTTATCATGGCTCATGGCGATGAAAACGGTCTGCGTCTGCCTCCAGAGCTGGCGCCTGTACAGGTTGTCATCGTCCCTATAGCCAGGGATGAAACGGCAAGGGCTGATGTAATGACTGTTGTTGAGCGTATCAGGGATGATCTGGATAAAAAAGGTATCCGGGTTGAAGTGGATGACCGCGAAGGTATGAGCCCCGGTTTCAAATTCAATCACTGGGAAGTCCGCGGAGTTCCCCTCAGACTTGAGATCGGACCGCGTGACCTCGAAGAGGGACATGTAATGGCCAGCCAGCGGAACAGGCCGGGCAGAGACAGTAAATTCACGATTTCACTTGATTCCATCGTGGACAGTATTCCAGGAATTTTAGAGAGAATACAGAGTGAGATGTTTGAAGAGGCGATTCAGAAGCGTGATTCGCGAACCTATACTGCAGAAAACCTGGACGATTTCCGCGAAGCCATAGTCAGCAAGCCCGGTTTCTACAATGTATGGTGGGATGGTGATACCGAAGATGAAGCAAGGCTTCAGAAGGAAACAAAAGCAACAGTGAGGTGCATCCCCCTCGAGCAGCGCGAAGGTACCGGGAAATGCTTCATGACAGGCAGGGAGACGAACACGAGAGTTATTATCGCAAGGGCTTACTGACCGATATCTCCCTGAAAAAAGAGCCGGGGGCGGGAACACCCCCGGCTCGCTTCTATACTGAGTATCCTCTACCTGACAATGGCAGTAGAGTTCGGTATCTCCTCGAACATCTGGCATTCAACGCCTGGTACATGGTTGTAGAGGAATTCCTCAACCCTGCCTGCGAATTCAAGCCTGTTTGCTTCTATAGCGAAACCGTGCCCTTCGTTCTCGTAAAGCACGTAGTAAACTTCGTTACCATTCTCTCTCAAAGCTGCAACCATCTGATCGGATTCAGCCTGGACAACCCTTGGGTCGTTCACTCCCTGAACTATCAGCATCGGAACCCTGATATCTTCAACATGATTAAGGGGTGAACGTTCTTCGAGCATAAGTGAATCTTCGTCCATATCCCCAACTCTGATATCCATAATGGCGCCCATTGGCTTCCAGTACGGCGGAACAGTTTCCCTGAAAGTGATGAGATTGGAAGGTCCGAAGAAATCCACTCCCGCGCAATAGAGGTCAGGGGTGAATGTCACTCCGGCAAGTGTGGCGTAACCTCCATAGGATCCTCCCATTATGACAATCCTGTCAGGATCTGCAAAACCCTGGTCGATAGCCCAGTTAACGGCATCTGTAAGGTCATCCTGCATCAGACCTCCCCACTCCTTGTTACCCGCATTCAGATGCTCCTTGCCGAATCCGGATGACGCTCTGAAATTCACCTGCAGAACGGCAAATCCCCGATCGGCAAGCAACTGAGCGAAGGGATCGTAACCGAAGTAATCCCTGGCCCAGGGACCGCCATGCACGTACAGAACCATGGGTAGCAGTTCTTCTCCGGCATTAATGGGAACTGTCAGGTAACTGGGCAGGATGAACCCGTCACGAGCGGGAATAAGAAGAGGTTCCACCTCAGCCAGCTGATAATCATCGAGGGCCGGGATAGCATTGAAAAGGTAATCCATGGATCTGGTTGTACGATTGTACAGGTAGTAAATCGCCGGGCTCTGTGGAGTGAAGTATACCACTATCCACGTACTGTCCGCGTTGTCCCTGGACGTGATCCCGAAGTCTCCGGGGTTGAATTCACCCAGGAAATCGTAATCCTCCCGGATGGAAGGATCAAGGATCTGCACATCTCTCCTCAAATAATGGAAACTGACAGATCTGGGTTCACCTGTGAAGGGGTCGAAGGAAACACCGCCGATATCGGCCAGTGAATCGTGAGCTATCTCTGTCACCTCTCCTGTATCCAGATCCTGATAGAGAAGCTTTGTTGTGTTGGATTCCAGGTTGGACTGGTAGTAAAGACCCCTGCCGTCCTCACTGAAACGCTGGGGACTAACTGTATCAAGAGCGGAAAAACTTACGAACTCCTCCCATTCCTCAGCACCAGCATCCTTAAGATAAAAGACGATCGTGCCAACCTCGGGATCTATAGTAGCCATTCCGCGGATATTCATTTCTTCGTCGGTCATATAGCCAAGAATCATGCAGCCATCTTCTGTCATTCCCGGGTTTTCCTGGAGCAGAGTAAGCTCACCCGTCTCAAGGTCACAGGAATAGACATCGAAGAACATAGGATTATTGCGGTTCATTTCTACGATGATCCTGTTGGGCTGATCACGATCAGTGGCGCTAACGTAAGCTTTAACCTCATCAAAAGGAGTAAGGTCGGTTACTTCTTCAGTTTCAACATTAAGCCTGTAGACATGAGTGTTTTCTTCACCTGCCAGGTCCTGCATAT
>QNDS01000003.1 GCA_003644925.1 Candidatus Fermentibacterota bacterium | reverse complement strand
TGTCAGCAGTTATCACCGGTTCGCTGGGAATTTACGCTCTGAAAAGCGCCGGTCTTGTCAAACTTCATCCTAAACCCGGATCACTCGGATCATCAGCGGTCGGCGGTCTTATCTTCGGTGTCGGTTTCGCGACTCTCGGCTACTGTCCCGGGACGGTATCCGGAGCCGTTGGAACAGGCGCCCTGGATGCGCTGCTGGGAGGAGTGGCGGGCATTCTGATAGGATCCGGCCTGTATGCCGGTCTCTATCCAAGACTGAGACGCGGTATTCTTCAGAAGGGTGATTTCGGGACAAAGACCATCCCGGAGATTTTAAATGTCAATCCATGGCTGGTGGTGATACCCGGCTGCCTGATTCTTGCAGCATTACTCCTCTTTCTGGAAAACACTGGATTATAAGCAGGATACGTCCCTATCGTGCAAGGAGATGATCGATAATGATATTAATGATACTGATTCTTACTGCAAGTGCGCCGGATACACTGTGGGCGAACGTTACAAGCGGCGGTGTTTATTCAACGGTTGATATCGGCGATATAGACGGTGATGGTGTTCCGGATGTGGCCAGCGGTTTAAACTACTTTGATGATGAGCCTACTCTGTGGTGCCTTTCAGGTGCTTCAGGGGATACCCTCTGGACCAGTGATCAGTACAACGGCATTTACCAGGATGAGGGCCTTGCAGGAGTGCCGGACATGAATGGAGACGGTTACGGAGATATTCTGATGGCCACACCGGGCGGTTATGCCCCTCCGGGAAGATGCCTGATACTGATTTCCGGGATAGACGGATCCCTTATATGGTTGTGGAGCGCATATGAGAACATGTCCACCGGAGCCGGATGGGGTTACAGCTGCTGTCTGATGGAAGATCAGACCGGCGATAACCTTCCGGAGCTTCTCGGGGGGTTCGGTTCTACGGGGGGTGCCAACACATCCGCTGCAGCCTGCTTGAACGGTGCTACCGGGGATACCCTCTGGACCAGAACCACGGTGGATGCCGTTGAGGATGTACTTGCCGTACCTGATGTAACGGGTGACGGTGTACAGGAGATATACCTTGGAATAGGAGGAAACTCCTACACAGACTTCACACTGGAACTGGTAGATGGTGCAGACGGCTCTCTTATATGGAACAGGAACGGCGGCGGAGATGTCATGTGCGTATCGGCTGTTGATCGTGAGGATACCGTTCCCTGGATGGTCAGCAGTTCTTTCAGCGGAGAAGTGCAGTGTTACAGCCTTGGCGGTGATTCGCTGTGGGCAAGAGATCTCGGAGGAATGCTTCTTGATGTTGAAGGGGGACCAGATATAAATGGGGATGGAATTGCAGAGATCGCTGTTGCCGGGGACAATGCGGGAACGATCTGTCTCGATGGAGCCACCGGAGTTACCCTATGGAGTTACGCCACAGGTTCGAATACCTGGAGTGTAGCCTGGGCTGATTCAGTCTACACCGCGGGGGCATGGGTTCCATGCATCGTTGGAGGAAGCATCAACGGAAGAAAGATAACACTTGTTGATGCACTGAGCGGGGATCTGATCTGGGAGCAGCCTTTTACTGAAAGAGTTTACAACGTAAGCACAATTTATATGGAAACAATTTCTCCTTCACCCATTGTACTGGCGGGTCTGCAGGACCAGCAGAGCCAGCCATATCATGCCTGGGCTTTCCTCTCCGCAGTCGGAACATCCTGTGGAGAAAACCCTCCGGTAGGATTTGCCGGAAATATAGTCATGCAGAACCCTCTGGAAAGCGTAATGGTTCTCACCCCGCCGCAGGGAGAGTGGAACTGCGGGATCTATGATCTTTCCGGCCGGCTCGTATGGTCTGCTGAACTCAGCGGTGAGGAGACAGTTGATGTGTCATCGTGGAATTCCGGAGTGTTCTTCGTTGTCCTGTCCAACGGCTCGCTGGAGCTTAAGAAAACGGTAACAGTCCTGAACTGAACAGGAGAATTGAGGTCATCCTGCCTGAAGTAGTTGTTCGTGTCGAAGATCTGAAAAAATGCTATGGCGAGGTGCATGCCGTCGATGGCATCTCCCTTTGCGTATCGAGGGGGGAGATCTTCGGCATTGTAGGACCCAATGGCGCTGGTAAAACCACAACCATGGACTGCATCGTAAGCATGCGCAAACCCGATTCGGGATTCATCAGCGTATTGGGCTTTGATCCCCTAAGGCAGCGAAAGGCTCTCCTGGAAAAGGTAGGCATCCAGCAGCAGGAATCCGAACTTCCCGATAGAATGAAAGTATGGGAAGCAATTGATCTTTTCTCGTGCTTTTACGGGAATCCTGCTGATACTTCCGGGATCCTCGCAAGATTGGGATTGTCGGATAAGAAGGAGTCGCATTTCTCAGCCCTGTCAGGGGGGCAGAAGAAAAGGCTCTTCGTAGCGCTGTCCCTTGTCGGTGATCCTGAAATAGTATTTTTTGATGAACTGACGAGCGGTCTTGATCCCCGCTCAAGACGTTCGATGTGGGATCTTGTCAGAGGGTTGAGGGACGACGGCAAAACCGTTTTCCTCTCCACTCATTATATGGATGAGGCTGAGAAGCTCTGTGACCGGGTCGCCATAATCGATAATGGGAAGATCGTAGCCATGGATACTCCCGAATCACTTATCAGGTCCCATGCCGCCGCCCTCAGTGTTATCATGGGAATTCCCGAAAGCTTTAATGAGAGTGAGTTGGAATCGATAACCGGAGTGGTTAAGGTCTTCAGGGATGGTGGAAAAACCATAGCACATGTACAGGACAGTTCGGCAGTAGTTGAAATCGTGAAGCTGCTTGTAAACAGAGAGATTGAACTGGGGGACTTTCATACAGAGAAATCCACTCTGGAGGATGTTTTCCTGAAACTGACCGGAAAAGAGATAAACGACTGATATGTTTAAGCGGTATTTCAACCTGACACGAATGGAGTTTGTCCTTTACCTGAGGGAACCATCAGGCTTCTTCTTTACACTGATATTCCCGCTGCTGCTTATGATGCTGTTCGGAAGTATCTGGGGTAATGACCCATTTCCGGGTGAAAATTTCGGATACATAGATTTCGCCGTTCCCGCTTTCATAGGGATAGTGATCTTAACCACCGGAATCTCGGGTCTTACAACAAGCATCGCAGCCTACAGGGAGAAGGGAATTTTAAGGAGGTTCAAATCTGCTCCGATTTCTCCCCTTCTGGTTCTCACAGCGGAGTTATCTTCACTATTCATAATTACGGTTTTGGGGATGCTCCTTCTCCTTGCGGCTGGAGTGATTGTTTTTGGAATGCGTTTTTACGGCAATATTCCCGAAGTATTTTTTGCATTTGTTCTGTCCACTCTCTCTATTTCCGCATTGGGATTCATTCCGGCCAGCCTGGCCCCCACTGCCCGAAGCGCTATGATAATTTCCAATGTCATGTATTTTCCAATGCTGTTTCTTTCCGGAGCTGCCCTTCCAAGGGAAATGCTCCCATCTTTCCTGAAATCCTTCTCACAGATTCTTCCCCTTACTCATGTGATTGAGCTGCTGCAGGGGCTATGGCTCGGCGGGCATCTGTGGGAGTATCCCGTTCAGATATTAGTCCTGTGCGGCGTCACGGTAGCAGGTTTCGCTTTTGCCGCAAAATACTTCATATGGGAATAGAGCCCGCCTGTTGAAGACGGGCTCTATCATGAAGGACAGCAATCACCATGCAGCTGCTAAGTGCTCCGTAACCGGCTCCATCTTATCGAAGGGAGCATCGGCTTTTTCAAAAAGTCCTTTAAGACTGTCGAGGGAGGGAGCGTTCCAGCAGCAGCAGACAAATCCTTCATCCCGGTTCGTATATGCCCGGTCCATGGCCATTCCGCTTCCACCGGAAGCTTCAATGACCTTTGCTCAGGATCTGTCTATCTCATCTGGCGAGAGCTTCGGCATTGTTACCAGGAATTTCATAGAAATACCTCCATTCGTTTTGCAGCAGAAGTGATATTGATCGCTGCTTAACAATTGCCTGTGAATAATTAACAGCGAATCAATGTAAATGTCAAGGCACTCCGATAAGTATTCCGAATGTCTGCTTGACATCTCGCTATGTATACATATGTTTACCTATAGGAATAATTGAGAAGGAGGCAGCATGAAAAAAAGTTTCTTCGTAAGGCATCATTCCTTTGCAGGGTCTGATACTCTTGAGAACAGCCGGTACAATGAATACACGGATGAAATGTTCGATTCCCCATTTGAATGCCTTGCATATTACAGGCGGCACGTTATTCCGGATAAACTCCGGGAAGTATCAGGATTATGGGAAGAAACCGATCTGGAGCTTCTTCTCGACAGTGCAGGCTATTCGGTATCACTCATCGCAGAGGAACTGTTCTGTATGATTGACTTGTGTCTTGAAACAGGCCGCTGCAGCGGAAAAGATCTTCAGCGCATCCGTCTGGCCTATAACGGATTGTCAGGCTTCCGGGATGACTGCGTTCGCCGGATAACACAATGGGGCAGCATTTCAAACCATGCGCCGATTCCTTTCCAGGAAGGGTTCTATACTGGTTGCACTTCAGAGTCCCTCACCCGTATTCCAGTAGCTTCCATCAGCTGAGTATTCGCAGGCCCAAACACCTGCAGCATTTCCCCGGACGCAGATAACAGCATATAACAGGCTTTGACCTTCATCGCGTAATATGCGATTATTGCCAGACAGATCTTGCGGGGGGGAGATTAACCAAAAATGAAGATCACACTTGTTTATCCCAGTTTCGGCGAGGGAGATCATTCCCGTTATTTCCCGTTTGGTCTGGCGTATGTAGCAGCTTGTCTTCTTGAAGCGGGACATGAAGTAACAGTTGTCGATATGGAGGGTGATAACTTCTCGGTATCAGAAGCTGTTAAGCGTGTTCTGGATTCGTCACCCCGCGTAGTAGCCTTTGGTGGAATGGTAACAAGATTCCGATTCGTGAAGCAGCTTGCAGACAGATTACGTCAAGAGCTTCCTGGGGTTTTCATGCTGGCGGGTAACAGCGGCGCCACAACCGTTCCCGGGATTTACCTGAAGTCCTGCGGATTGGACTGTGTGGTTCTGGGGGAGGGTGAGATCACATCTGTTGAATTAATGAAATCGCTGGAAGAGGGCTCTGACTGGCATTCCGTTCTGGGGATCGCGTGGCTTGATGATGAGGGCTCCATGAAGACATCGCCGCCGCGGGATATGATTCAGAATCTGGATTCAATTCCCTGGCCGGCCTGGGATCTCTTTCCTGTGGAGAACTACGTATCAAGTCTGGATCACCGCCAGAATAAAGTGCGTCATATGGAGGTGCTTGCCAGCAGGGGCTGTCCATTTAACTGTGTGTACTGTTACAGAATCTATGGACGGAATGTAAGAAGAAGGTCTCCCGAATCAATTGTCGCGGAGTTGAAGGAACTGGTTAACCGTTACGATATCAGATACTCCGGTTTTCCAGATGACCTTTTCACAAGCGACAGAGATTTCGTGATGAAGATATGTGACCTCATGAAGGAAGAACTGCCGGACCTGAGGTGGTCCTGTCTGGGCAGAGTGAATACCGTTGACAGAGAGATGCTGCGTTCGATGAAAGATGCAGGATGCGACTGGATCTCATACGGGATCGAATCCGGCTGCGATGATATGCTCAAAAGGATGAAAAGGGGAGTTACAGCACAGCAGTGTCTCGATGCCATCAAACTGACGGAGTCAGTTGGGATCCACGCTGACGGGAGTTTCATAATTGGAATGTTCGGAGAGACGCGCGACTCTGTGGCCAGGACCGTGGAGTTCTGCAGACAGGCTGACATTACCGCTCCAATGTTGTTTGTAACTCCATACCCGGGAACCGCTATCTATAATATGGCCATTGAACAGGGTAGAATTCCGGACGTAGAGAAATTCCTGACAAAAATGAACAGTGCTGATAGCCTTCTTGTGAATTTGACAGATTTCACCGACAGGGAACTGATAAATCTCAGAGACTGGGCACAGGGCACCATCGGCAGGAATTTTCTTCTGAAAAAGCCCTTCTCCCGGATTCCGTCTCTTCTTAAAAAGCACTATAAACTCAGGGGTTTCATGGGCCTGTTTCATGACATCAGAGCATTCCTGTCTTCGCTTCTTCGAAGGGAATAATCAACGTCTGCGGGCTGAATCCGCTTTTCTAGAAAACAACCTTATACAAAGTAAATATCCCCAGTATAACCGTGGCTGTTCCAACGATGAGTGTGAAATTCTTTACTTTCAGTTTCTTAACAACCCTGGTTGAAAGCGGAACAGAAGCTACAGCTCCTGCAAGAAGGGCGAGTGTAATTGTCCAGTCAAATTCCGTTCCAAGCAGAAGGAAAGTGCATACTCCCACAAGGCAGGTGAAGCCTTCGGCCAGTGATGTAATCGCAACTGAACTCTTCGTGTCAACTCCCGAAAGGATCTGCCCTGAAGTAACCAGAGGGCCATAACCACCCCCGGACAATCCCTTGTTGAAGGCTGCCAGAACTCCGAGTCCTACGATTTTTTTCCATGAAAATCGCGGTCTTGAATTTCTTTTCAGCAGGATTAAAATGCCCATTGAAAGGACCATCACGCCGATGAACACCTTAAGGTATGTCCTTGGAATATTAATGGCCACGAAAACAGCAATGACTGCGCCTGCAAGGCTGCATACAGCAAGAACAAGAGCAATTTTCGAGGCATTGGATCTGGGAATGTAACCGAGTAATTTCATTTTCTTAATAAGTTTGTGATCGGGATCGTTCCTGAAATCAAAATGTACGTTCCCGGCACGGTGATGCATAAAGGCGGCAAGGCTTCCGGTAATGAGTTCTGAAGTGAGTATTGCGGGTACGACCACAAGCGGGTTGTATCCCATTATTATCAGAATCGGTGTCAGTGTTGTTCCGTAACCCATACCCAGGGAAGAGTCCACGAACTCACTGGTGAAGGCGATAATGAACAATATCAGGAATGATAGAACAGGATCCATTATTCAGGCTATCCATGTCCCAGCTTATCCGACGCAGAGGATGGTTTTACTTTCGAGATGCATAATCTTTCATCATTGAAGAGAACCCAGCGAATTCTGTCACCGTCGGAAATACGCAGTTTTTCAACGATCTCCTTTGGTATTGTGATCCGGCGCCTGCTTTTCCGGATTGTTACCGACGTTTCTCCGATATACGCAACGTTATCAAGATCGATCTGCATTTCTCCTCCGTCTATGATACATTGGTGCAACACCAATAATTATTGGTAATATACCTATGGATTTTGGTGTGTCCAGATCAGGATTATCGAGTGGATGTTGTGCCTGTATCAGGATATTGTGGGTATATTCCTGAAAAGGGACGGAGGTAATTGAATATTCTAATTACCTCCGTCCCCAATGCCGGAAATACCTGCATGCTGTCTTGCTCAGATCAAAGGAAAGCCGATGAGGGACAGAAAGCTCGATGAAATAGTAGGAAGACGCGGATCTGAAGCTATACCTTTCTACACGCTGATGTCCAGACGGATCAGGAACATTCTTCTCGTCTCAAGCTTGTATGATTCATATACGCTGGAAGAGGACGGCAAATTCACCGAAGTGCTGTTCTCCGAGTACCTTCACCTCAATCTCAGATACGCTCCGCGCATCGTACGGGTATCAACCGGTGAGGAAGCATTGCAGCGTCTTGAACAGGAGAGCTTCGATCTGGTTATTTCGATGCTCAGCATAGGTTCGATGCAATGTGATGAACTGGGTGCGGCTGTTGCCGAGGCGGCGCCTGGCATTCCATTTGTGGTTCTTGCGTATACCGGACGTGACCTCAAAATTCTGATGGATGAGGGCAGGCTGGAATCCAGCGGGCAGGCTTTTGTATGGCAGGGAGACGCAAGGCTGTTCCTCGCCATCATCAAATCCATTGAGGACAGGATGAATGCCGAGCATGATTCCCGCGTTGCAGGGGTCAAATGCATAATTCTGGTTGAAGATTCCATAAGATTCTGTTCCTCCTATCTCCCCATGCTGTATACCGAGCTTATGCAGCAGACACAGGCATTAATGACTGACGGTGTGAACCAGATGCAAAAACTCATGCGGATGCGGGCGAGACCCAAGATTCTGCATGCAAGCAATTACGAGGAAGCTATTGAACTATACAGGCTTTTCAAGGATCATATACTGGGAATGATACTTGATGTGAGATTCGAGAAAGATGGTGTTGAATACCCCCGTGCCGGTTTCCAGCTTGCGGAAGAGATACTGTCGAACGACCCGGAATGCCCGATTCTATTCCAGTCTGCAGAAGAGATCAACAGGAAAATAGCCAACAGAATGGGAGCGGCATTCATTAACAAAAACTCACCTACTCTCCTGGCGGATCTGAGGGAGTTCATGAGGGATTATCTCGGTTTCGGTGATTTCGTATTCAGAAATCCCGATGGCTATGAAGAGGCCAGGGCCGGAGATCTCAGAGAATTGAGACTGGCATTGAAGAAAGTGTCCGATGAGTGCCTGTTCTACCATGCAGAGAGGAATGATTTCTCCACATGGCTGATGGCCAGGACCGAATTCGACCTTGCCCGCGCCCTGAGGCCTCAGAAAGTTGAGGATTTCGAAACTACTGGAGATCTTCGTTCCTATCTGCTTTCATCCCTGAAGCAATGGATGGATAGGTACAGGGCAGGCCAGGTTGAGGAATTCTCAAGTGAGACGTTTGATTACGACACGGAGTTTGTGAAAATAGGTTCAGGCTCTCTTGGTGGGAAGGGACGTGGACTTGCTTTTATAAATGCTCTTCTGAACATCTACAGTATCAATGATGAATTCCCCGATGTAAATATCTTTGTTCCTCCAACCGCAGTTGTGACTACAGAGGTTTTTGACCGGTTCATGGAGAATCCCGGACTTACCGAACTGGCTTTCAGTGGCGATGATTCTGACAATAGCTCCAGTACTAAGAGGGACAGAGCAATTGCCGGGGCCTTTCTGGACGCATCCATTCCGGCTGATGTAAGAGGAATGCTGCTTGCTTTTCTTGAGGAAGTCAGATATCCTCTCGCTGTACGATCCTCCAGTCTTCTCGAAGACAGTCCCTCCTACCCTTTTGCCGGTATCTACAGCACTTACATGCTTCCTAACAACAGCCCTGATATTGATGTTCGTTTATCGCACCTTCTCGGCGCAATCAAACTGGTATATGCATCCACATATTACAGTGAATCGGTTGCATACATAGAAACCACACCTAACCGTCTTGAGGAAGAAAAAATGGCAGTGGTTATACAGCAGATTGTAGCCAGAGAACATGGAGATTCGTTCTATCCGAACTTTGCCGGAGTAGCAAAATCGTACAATTTCTATCCCCTCGACGGCATGAGTGAGGAATGCGGTGTCGCTTCGGTTGCCCTTGGCCTCGGCGGCACGGTTGTAGACGGAGGTAAATGTGTAAGATTCTCACCCGAGTCTCCCGGTAGACTGTACCAGTTCTCCTCAACTGATGAGTATCTGAGAAACTCTCAGCGTGAATTTCTTGCTCTGGATCTTTCGGGGGATGCCAGTGTGAATGCTGATGATCCCGGCCGGGATATGCACCTGGTGACCCTTGATCTGCAGAGGGCTCAGGAGGACGGGACCCTTGCTCCGGTTGGCTCTGTTTACTCTGCAGACAATGACATGATAATTGACGGTACTTTCAGGCCTGGTGCGAAGCTTGTCACAATGGCTGGAGTGCTTAAGGGTGAGTATTTTCCACTTGCACCGCTCCTGAAGCACCTTCTCAAAGTAGGCAAGGTTGCATTTTCAAGTGATATTGAAATCGAATTCGCTGTGAATCTGCAAGACATTTCAACGGGAAAATCCAATGAATTCGGCTTTCTTCAGATCAGACCGATGGGATCTACAGCGGGAGTGCTGCCGGAAGTGGAAGACATCGACGAAGAGAATGCTGTCTGCATATCACACCAGGTCCTGGGCCACGGATTCATAGAGGACATCAGGGACATAATCTACGTATCTTCCAGAAAGTTCGACAGGAGTCAGACAACTGAGATAGCAGATGAGATCGAGCAGCTGAATCGGAAGATAAGACACCTCAGACGTCAGTCGCTTCTGATAGGTCCCGGGAGATGGGGAAGTTCGGACAGCTGGCTTGGAATACCGGTCCGATGGAACCAGATATCTTCAGTGGGCTGCATTGTGGAAACTCCCCTTCCGGATATGGATGTGGAACCTTCACAGGGGACGCATTTCTTCCAGAACATCACCTCTCTTGGAATCGGTTACTTCACGCTGAAAAGGAAAGGTGAAGATTATCTTGATTACGATTTCCTTGAGAGTCACACCGCTATGGAGGAGACGAAATACCTGAGGTATATCCATCTCTATAGACCTCTACGTATCCTGATCAACACCAAAGCCAGAATTGGAACTATACAGCTTACGTGAAAAAGACCCCGCCTGATCCCCGAAGGTCCTGAGTTTAATAGAATACAGTTCTATTTTTCGATTAACTTACAGATTTCATTTCTTCTCATGGCTCCTGGCATATGTGACATACTCCTGGGACTCGACATAGCCTATAAGCTCACACACAAGATGCCGCAGTGCCGCTTCCGGACCTTCTGCAATTTTAGAGTAGTAGTCTCTAATATCGTCTCCAACGATCATTCCAGGTTGTGCGGTGTCGATGGGGTTTAAGCGACTCTTTACAGGAGTCGGGGTTTCGATGTTTGCCTTTTTCAAAGCGGAAATAATAGTCAGCTCATCCACAGACCTTATTTCAACGAGCGATCCGTCGAAGAAAAGCCGACCAGATAAACGTTCTCCAGGGTATCCGCCGGGTGGCAGAAGATGTTGTGATAAAAGTACATTATGCTTATGACCGAGAGGATCTGATAAAAGCAGACTGATAGAGCCGCCATCAGAGGCAAATGCGCCATTAAGTATTGATATTGTTGAAGGTATATTCATATATGTGTACCAACTATACGGTTATTATGTGTCATTGGATTCCTTTGCAACAATAGCAATGTCAGAAGATTCCGGAGAAATGGCTGCGCCTGCAACATCAGAATAGAACTCTTCAGCCTTAAAACCATTCTCCTCAAACTCTTCCCTGAGTGATTCCCGACTGAAATACTGCAGCCAGTTATACACAACACGAGTTCGTGATTCTTCGATTATCGTGTATTTGTCGAGTGTTACTTTTTCTTTGTCATATTTGAATGTGTTCAGAAATCCGTAGTAATCTCCAGGAGCCCAAAAATTGTTGAGCTGGTTGCGTTCGCACGTAGCTGACACCTCTCTGTTATTGAAAGTATTCAACGAATGTACATCAAGCAGAATTGAGCCGCCGGACTTCAGGAATTTGCGAAACTTGCCAAGCAGTGTCTTTCTTTGCGACGGGCTCAATGCGCAATAATCACAAAAAATCATTGTAATCAGATCAAATTTCTCTTCTGTCTCAAACTCCAGATAGTTTTGCTGGAAATAGCTGATGTCCAATCCTTTTTGATCAGCAACTTCCCTTGCATACCGAATAGACCGCTCAGAAAAATCAATCCCGGTAACATCAGCATTTGTCTCTGCAAACAACGTTGTATATAGACCCGGCCCGCAGCCAAAATCAGCAATCCTCGTATTTGCATCCACTCCGAAATGAGAAATTATCCAGTCTGCAGACCGTTCAATAAAATCTTTATTTCGTGATGAAAGGTCATTCGATTCATTCAAGTGATACTCAAGCATTTTCTTTGACGTATACTCATCAGTCCACAGCTCATCTGCTGTGTAGAATTGAAAGGGGGAAGGACGTGAGTTTATTTCTTCAAGTTGTTTAAACATTCTCCAATCCGTTTCTGTATTTACACATAACGTTTGCCATCAGCTGCACGAGGTACGAGTGTCCGACTGGCTGGCATTGTTATGAGTTTTCTGAATATTCACTCTTTAGAATAGAATACATCGCATGATTTACATATTTTCCATATAGAAATTCTCTTTCACGAATCATACCTTCATACTTAAAGCCTAGCCGTTCAGGCACTAACCTACTCCTGCCATTATTTTCGGCAGCCGGAATTTGTATTCGATTTAATCTGTACATTTCAAAGCCTAATTTTATAAGTGCTTTACAAGATAACGTAATTATGCCTTTGCCTTGTAAACTTTGTGAAAGCCAATAGCCGATCTCCCCAATTTTATTTAAATTATCAAATGGATGATACCCAATCACTCCACCAATCCTATTTTTGTATAAAATTACAAATGTAGGTCCCAAGGAGTTTTCATTTTGAGCAATTGCTTTTTTTATAAACTTGAGTGTGTCACTTTCACTCTTGACATAATCTAACCAGGGAAGCCATTGCTTAAGGTATTCCCTGTTTATATCCGTTAATTCAAACAATTCTTTTGCGTGCAATTGCTCTATATAACAAAGTGATGCTTCTTTAGAAATATTAATTTCCTTATTCATAATATCTTTCATAACGTTTCAGTTCAGCAGATGGATGTTAAGCCAAAACGGTGTTGACATTCAGCTGAAACTGATTGTTCGCTCATTATTTACTGTCCTTGGCGTATTTCTCCAGATCCCTATAGTAATTTTCATGAGGTCCAATCATTATGAGCTCCAGGATCTCCTTTTCCTTGATACGGTAGGCAAGGAGGTATTGAGTAGTATGTATTTTGAATTTGTGTACGAAAACGCCTCGTAACTCACCGCGCTTTTCCTGGCCGATTTTCGGATTATTCAAGATTGCACGAACTTGCTTATCAAGAACTTGCTTTTCCTGTTTCTGAAATCGTTTGGCTCTCTTCGCGAATGACCGGGATTGGACAACCTTCATAGACTGCTATCCGAACTTATACACAAGGGAATCATCGTGATCTAATTCCTCTAGACCGATCAGAATGTCCTTAATCAGACTGTAAGTAAGATTCGGATTTTCCTCTGCACATTTCCCAATCCTGGCCCAATGCTCGATCTGACCAGTTGCAGATCGACTGTCGACGGAACTCATTAACTTAGCCTCTCGCATAAGCTTTTCAGAAATCCGTACAGCTGTAGCCATTGTATCACCTCCACTTCAGCATTGCATATATACATCATAGTGCAACATTATGCAACGCTATTACTTTGAGCCATTTTTGAAGCGAACAATGACTATGTAGAGTCCACATATCAGGGAGTTTCAATATTAGTAACTTGCCATTACTGTGAATACAAAGAGTGGTTGCTGTTCAAGAACTCATTACAGAGGAATCACACACCGTACATGGTATAGTGGAAACCAGTTTGTGGTGTTGAAAAAGACCCCCGGCTCAGCCGGGGGCCTTTTCTCGAACTCTATTGCAGGAGTATTCCTACACAACACCCTGAGCTATCATGGCATCCGCAACCTTGCTGAAACCGGCTGCATTGGCACCGAGAACGTAGTTGTCCGGTTCTCCGTACATTTCAGCAGCAGCTCTGGCCTGGGCGTGAATGCTGATCATGATGTTATGAAGCTTTGTATCGACTTCCTTACGGCTCCAGCTTGAGAAAGTGGCGTTCTGTGCCATTTCAAGCCCGGAGGTTGATACGCCGCCAGCGTTTGCGGCTTTACCGGGACCGTAGAGGATTTTATGCTGGATAAAGATGTTAACACCATCTGGAACTGTCGGCATGTTGGCTCCCTCGGAGACGAGGAAGACGCCGTTGTTGATTAGATTCTGTGCATCCTTGGCATTGATCTCGTTCTGGGTGGCACTCGGGAAGGCGCAATCTGCCTTGTGGTTCCAGAGCGGATTGTAGTCAAGTTCAGGGTCAATTGCGAAGTACTGAGCGCTGCGGTATTTCTCAGCGTATTCGCTGATCCTGCCCCTGCGGTTGTTCTTGAGGTCCATGACGAAGGCAAGTTTCTCCGTGCCAACACCATCTTCATCGTAAATGTAACCGCCGGAATCTGAGAGTGTGACTACCTTACCGCCGAGTTCGATGATCTTCTCTGTGGTGTACTGCGCAACGTTTCCTGCGCCGGAAACGAGGCATATCTTACCATCGTAACTGTCTCCGCGTGTCTTGAGCATTTCTTCACCGAAATATACAGCGCCGTAACCTGTTGCTTCGGGTCTTATGAGGCTTCCACCGTACTGAAGACCCTTACCTGTGAGAACTCCGCTCCATTCGTTTCTCAGTTTCTTGTACTGACCGAAGAGGTAACCGATCTCTCTTCCGCCGACACCGATATCACCGGCGGGTACATCGGTGCTCGGACCGATGTGACGGAAAAGTTCGGACATGAAACTCTGGCAGAAGCGCATGACTTCAAGGTCGGATTTGCCTTTGGGGTCAAAGTCAGATCCGCCTTTGCCGCCGCCCATTGGGATGGTTGTAAGCGCGTTCTTGAAAACCTGCTCGAAAGCAAGGAACTTCAGGATGCCAAGGTTCACCGAGGGGTGAAAACGGAGGCCGCCCTTGTATGGCCCTATGGCGCTGTTCATTTCAATCCTGAAACCACGGTTAACATGGATATCTCCATCATCGTCAACCCAGGGAACCCTGAACATGATCACACGTTCCGGTTCAACAATTCTTTCCGGGATTCTTGCCTTGCGGTACTCCGGATGCTTCTCGAGGACTACCTCGAGTGACTCGAGGACTTCCTGTACAGCCTGATGAAACTCAGGCTGAGCCGGGTCCTTCTCTACAACCTTCTGGTAAAGTTCTTCGAGCATATGCCCGTCCCTCCCTTCGAGGGTAAAGAGTTAAGAACAAAGAAACATGATATTTCCGTTACATTAACATTCAAACAGGTCACTTCGAACCAGTACTTTAGTGATTGATAGTGTGCTTCGTCAAGTACTGATATTGATGGATTTGAAATAGACTACTTGACCGGGATATTCAGCATGGATATTGTGCCGTGACTGTTAGCGAAATTAGCAGTCGATTATCAGCAATATTATTGAATTACTCGTCTTCATGAATAGAATTCAGCAGTATTAATGGAGGATACATATGTACCAGCTCCTGCACAAGGAAAAACTTGGACCTGATATCTACCTGTACAAATTCCGGGCACCCGATATCGCCAGATACAGAAAACCCGGTCAGTTCGTTATTGTGCGGATCAATGAAAACGGAGAGAGAATTCCAATAACAATAGCCGATGTTGATACCGATGAGGGAAGCATTACCCTTATCATCCAGGCAGTCGGTAAAACAACCCTGCAGATGGCTCAGATGAGGAAGGGTGATTCCATCCCGACACTTACAGGCCCTCTGGGCGAACCCACGGAGATTGAGAAAGTCGGCAGGGTTCTTTGCGTCGGGGGAGGTATTGGTATCGCCCCTCTGTATCCTGTTGCAAGAGCAATGAAAGATATAGGTAACCATGTCACCAGTATCCTTGGAGCAAGATCTGCCAATCTGATCATACTTACCGACTTAATGAGAGAAGCAAGTGATGAACTGATAATAACCACGGATGACGGTACGGAAGGCCAGAAGGGCCTCGTGACCGATGCTATCCGGGATCTCGTGGATAAAGGCGAGAAATTCGAGCAATGTATCGCCATGGGACCACCGATCATGATGAAATTCGTCTGTATCCTGACAGAGAAGTTAGGTATTCCAACAATTGTCAGCCTTAACCCGATCATGGTCGATGGAACAGGGATGTGCGGTTGCTGCAGGGTAACCGTTGGTGATGAAGTGAAGTTCGCCTGTATTGACGGACCTGAGTTCGATGGGCACAAGGTTGACTTTGATGAACTCATGGCGCGCCTTGCCACTTACAGATCCGAAGAGAAGGAAGCGCTTGAAGGTTATTCCGCCCATGCAGGCTGCAGACTTGACAGTATGTCCGAAGGGGGTTCACGATGAACGCCAAAGAAAGAATGAAGATCCCGCCCGTTGTTATGCCCGAACAGGATCCGAAGGTGCGGGTAAAAAACCTCGAAGAAGTACCCCTTGGATATACTCCCGAAATGGCTATGCTGGAGGCTAAAAGATGCATTCAGTGTAAAACGGCTTTCTGCATTGAAGGCTGCCCTGTGGGTATCGATATCCCCGGTTTCATATTGCTCATCGAAGTTGGGGACTTCAAGGGCGCTGCCAGGAAGATGAAGGAGAGGAACCTTCTTCCCGCCATGTGCGGAAGGGTATGTCCTCAGGAAGAGCAGTGTCAGCTGTTCTGCACTATCGGCAAGGTCAGGAAGAATCCCTGCGAATCGGTGATGATAGGCAAGCTCGAACGGTTCATCGCCGACTGGGACCGGGAACAGGGCGAGTTCGAGCAGCCTCCCTCGCTGAAACCTTCAGGAAAAAGGGTTGCGATCATCGGTGCAGGTCCTGCCGGCCTAACCGTGGCTGGAGATCTGATCAAGTTCGGGCATGAGGTGATAGTTTTCGAAGCGCTTCACAAAGCCGGGGGTGTTCTGGTCTACGGAATTCCGGAGTTCAGGCTGCCCAAGAAAATAGTGCAGTATGAGGTAGACTACCTGGAGAAGATTGGCGTGGAATTCCGGTACGATTATGTGATAGGGAAGACCATACCGGTAAGGCAGATCGTTGATGATTTTGATGCGGTGTTTGTCGGAACCGGTGCGGGTCTTCCAAGATTTATGAGAGTCGATGGAGAAAACCTTCTGGGGGTTCTCTCGGCCAACGAGTATCTCACCCGGGCGAACCTGATGAAAGCCTACGATTTTCCGAAGGCTGACACACCCATAGTAAAAGGTAAGAAAGTCATTACTGTTGGCGGTGGAAACGTTGCAATGGACTGCGCCCGAACCGCTCTCCGAATGGGAGCTGAAAGATCGCTTATCGTTTACAGGAGGGCAGAGGAACAGATGCCTGCAAGGCTGGAGGAGATCCATCATGCGAAGGAAGAAGGAGTTGAATTCCACCTTCTGCAGAATCCTGTGCGTCTTGTTGGCGACGATAGAGGATGGATCAAGGGTGCAGAGGTCATAAAGATGGAGCTTGGGGAACCCGACTCTTCGGGAAGAAGACGACCGGTTCCGATCGAGGGAAGTGAATTCATCGAGAATACCGATGCATTGATTGTCGCCATAGGGAACAGCCCCAATCCGCTTGTACCCAACTGTTTTCCCGATCTTGAAGTGACCAGATGGGGTGGTATCGTGGTTAACGAGATAACCGGTCAGACTTCGGTACCCGGTGTTTTCGCCGGGGGAGATATTGTTCTTGGCGCAGCCACCGTCATACTGGCTATGGGGCATGGAAGAAGGGCTGCCAGAGCAATGAACCTGTATCTAAGTTCGGGGCGATGGGTGGATCTGGACAGTGCCCTGGATCTGTGCAGAGCGGAAGTTCACTGAAAAGGTGGTGTTCTTGACTTTTAAGCAGGCGGAACGTAGCGTTCCACCATTCCTAGAAAAATCAAGCTGAATAGAGGAGGCATCAATTGAAAGGCCGCGTATTAATTATCGATGACGAGGCAGAGATCCGCCGAAATCTCACTATAGGTCTCACTCAGGAGGATTACACTGCAGTTGCCTGTCCGGACGGCATTTCCGCGATTCATGAACTGAACCAGGCCAGGGAAAAAGGACTAGCCTACGATTATCTTATCACCGACATATTCATGCCGGATATTGATGGGCTCAAGATACTGAAGGTCATAAAGAACCAGTATCCCGACCTTCCCGTTCTAGTAATAACAGGTTTCGGGGATGAAAGATTGATGCTTACCGCGCTCTCGGAGCACAATACCGGATATCTTGACAAGCCTTTCGAGATATCTGAGCTTGTTGATGCGCTGGAAGAACTCTCACCCGGGAAGACCGATACGGAAGTTCCAGAAGAAGCCGCCGATGATGGTATGAGGGAATCGGTAAGCGGCTATCTCACAGTGAAGATAACAGAACCGGACAGAAGCATGGAAATCTACGATTCCCTGTACAAGATGAATGGTATTCAGTCATGTGACGCCGTCAGAGGAGATTTCGATATCATACTGCTGGTGCAGGCTTCTTCCACATCTGAAATACAGGAAATATTCAGCAGGATCAAGAGTATGGATGGCATCGAAGTTGTCTCCATGTCCCAGATTGAGCGCCCGAAACTCGATAGAGATGTTGATCAGTTCATAGAGACATATCAGCATGCTGTAAAACATGATGCTCAGGCCGATGCCAGAAGGCAGCCTGGAACCATGAGCTACATAATCGTTGATATCGACCCCGGCGCTATACAGCAGATATTCACCACTGTGTTCTTTATCGATGAGGTGGTTTTCTGCGATGTGATAGAAAACGGTTCAAAACTGGTAGGAATGATCACTGGTCACGGAGCTATGGGAAAAACACCTCGGATAATTCAGAAACTTAATCAGATAGATGGTGTACTCAGGGTTCGGGAAGCAAAAGTCATAAAGCTGATCGAAGACTGATTTTACTGAAGAACTTCTTACTTTCACAGGAGCGGTGCAACCATGTTGTTCGCACTGAATCCTGCACCTGATATACAAAGAAAGGTGCGAGAAGGGAGTGATGAAAACGGCTGCAAAACAGGAGAATTTCAACTACAGACTGTGGAGATATAATGGAGCTCCCGGAGAGCTTATACCCCTTCTTCAGTCTGCCCAGGAACATTTCGGGTACATTCCAAGGCGCGCAATAAACTATATAGCCGGCGTAACAGCCATACCTGAATCCGATATATACGGAGTCATTACATTCTACAGCCAGTTCAGGCTGCAGCCCATGGGTAAATACGTTATCCGTGTATGTGCGGGAACGGCCTGCCATGTTTCGGGGGCAAAACTGATAAGGGAAACGGTCGAAGATGAGCTGGGTATCGAAGTGGACGGTACTACTGAAGATGGATTGTTCACTCTCAATACTGTGGCATGTATAGGGTGTTGTTCACTTGCACCTGTCATAATGATCAACGACGATACACACGGCAGCCTTACACCCGCCTCTGTTCGGAAGATCCTTCGCAATTACAGAAAGATGGCCGATGCAAATACCGATTCAATCGCAGTAACTGCAGAGGGTATCTGATCTGATAATCATACGAACTGTCCTTTTGTGAAAAATGTCTGGAGCAATGAATGAAGAAAATAGTGGTAGGAATGGGTACTTGCGGTTTATCCGCCGGCGCTCAGGCGGCTTACGACAAACTTTCTGTACTCGCAGCAGCTAACCCTGATGTTTGCATGCTTACAAGAACAGGCTGCATAGGTATGTGCTACAGAGAGCCGCTGGTTGAAGTGAGAGAAGGGGACAGTAGAGTATTCTACGGCGGAGTAACCCCCGAATCTGCAGAGGAGATCTTCAGTAAGCACATTCTTGGTAACGAAGTAATTGATGATGATAATCTTGTTTATGCCTGCTGGCCTGATGGGAGCACCTGCGGTTCTGAGTCTGATTTCCTTGATCTTCAGGAGAGAATCGTACTTCGCAACTGCGGTACGATAGATCCCGAATCGATAGAAGACTACGAGAACGCTGGAGGTTATCAGGGAGTTAGGAAAGCTCTTACTGAAATGACCCCTTCGGAGATAATCCAGACCATCAAGGACTCGGGGCTGCGCGGACGCGGAGGAGCGGGATTCCCTACAGGTCTGAAGTGGTCCTTCGCTGCAGCGAATGAGGGAGATCAGAAATATGTTGTCTGCAACGCTGATGAAGGTGATCCCGGAGCGTTCATGGACAGGTCGGTTCTTGAGGGCGATCCCCACGCGATCCTTGAAGGGATGATAATCTGCGCAAAGGCTATAGGAGCAACATTCGGATATATCTATTGCAGAGCCGAGTATCCTCTGGCTATTCACAGGCTGGAAATAGCCATTGCGGAGGCCAGACAGCGGGGGTACCTTGGAACGAATATCATCGGCAGCGGATTCGATTTCGACCTGAAGATAAAGCAGGGCGCGGGAGCTTTCGTCTGCGGAGAAGAAACCGCATTGTTTGCATCTATCGAAGGAGAACGCGGGATGCCCCGTATACGCCCGCCATTTCCTGCGGAGAAGGGTCTGTGGCAGAAACCTACCAATAATAACAATGTTGAGACCTTTGCGAACGTACCCTGGATAATATGCAATGGTGCTGAAGCCTATACAGCCTTCGGAACAGAAAAAAGTCCCGGAACCAAGGTATTCGCGCTGGCCGGGAAAGTGGTTCATGGAGGACTGGCTGAAGTTCCAATGGGTACAACAATCGAGGATCTCGTTTTCAAGATAGGTGGAGGGATCAAGGAAGGGAAGGAATTCAAAGCTGTTCAGATGGGCGGACCCTCAGGAGGCTGCATCCCCGCTTCTATGAAGGATACTCCCGTGGATTTCGAATCCATCCCCGCCACCGGCGCTATCATGGGCTCCGGCGGCATGGTTGTTATGGATGAGGATATATGCATGGTTGAAATAGCAAGATTTTTCCTTGATTTCACACAGAAGGAATCCTGCGGTAAATGTACTTTCTGCAGGATTGGGACCCTGAGAATGCTTGAGATCCTGGAAAGACTGACCCGGGGAGAGGGTGAGCCGGAGGACATTGAAAAACTCGAGCAGCTGTCTATCCAGATAAAGGAAGCAAGTCTATGCGGATTGGGACAGACCGCTCCTAACCCGGTACAGACAACGATCCGCTACTACCTTGACGAGTATAATGCTCATATTCACGAGAAGAAGTGTCCCGCCGGTGAATGCCAGGCGCTTGTAGAATTCTATATCATCCCGGATAAGTGTGTTGGGTGTACTCTCTGTGCTAAGAACTGTCCGGTAGATGCCATTTCAGGCAAAGTAAAAGAAGTTCACGTGATTAACATCGAAGCCTGCGTTAATTGTGGCAAGTGTATGACAAGCTGCAACTTCGGCGCAGTAATTACAAGGTAGGAGCGGCCAATGGATAAGATCAGATTAAAGATCAACGGTAAGGAGATCGAGGCCACTCCAGGAAAGACTATTCTTGAGGTGGTCCATGAGAATGGATTGGACAGTATCCCAACCCTGTGCCACTCACCGGAGCTGGAGCCGTACGGCTCCTGTTTTGTATGTGTTGTGCAGGTTAAGGGCAGAGGTAACCTGGTTCCAGCATGCGCCACGCGCATTGCGCAGGATATGGAGATCGAAACAAGGAACGAAAGAATCCTTGCATCCCGGAAAACTGCTCTGGAACTTCTGCTTTCCAATCATTACGCGGATTGCATATCCCCCTGTATGGAGGGTTGCCCGGCAGGTGTTGACGCTCAGGGATACATAGCTCTATCCGCAATGGGGCAGTATCAGAAGGCGGTTGATCTCATTCGCGAGAAGAACCCGCTTCCAGCCATGTGTGCACGTGTCTGTGTTCGCAAGTGCGAGGACGAGTGCAGGAGAATGGATATAGATGCTCCCGTCGCTATTAACAACATCAAAAGGTTCGTTTCCGATTCACCGGAAGCGTACGATACAGTACCTGAATGTGCCCCTGATACGGGAAAAACTGTTGCGATCATTGGCTCAGGACCAGCAGGCCTCACAGCTGCATGGTTCCTGGGGAAAAGCGGGATAAAACCTGTTATTTACGAAGCCAAAGAACGTACCGGTGGAATGCTGCGTTACGGTATTCCGGAATACAGGCTTCCCGATGAGATACTCGACAGGGAGGTTGAATATATCTGCCGTACAGGTGCGGAGATCAGATGCGGTGTTCGTGTTGGACAAGATGTGACCCTTGAGGAGCTGAGGGAAAAACATGACGCTGTCTTTGTTGGTCCGGGAGCCTGGACTGGAAAAGCCATGCGGGTTGAAGGTGAATTCGATACAGAGGGCGTAGTAACCGGTGCAGATTTTCTTGTTGAAAAAGCTGATGATCCCGCGTTGCTCTCTGGGACAGTGGTTGTTGTCGGCGGAGGTAATACCGCTATGGATGCCGCCCGGATGGCGTGGAGGCTTAATGCTGATAAGGTTATCGTTCTCTACAGGAGAACTAAAGCTGAAATGCCTGCCGATAAGATGGAGATCGAAGATTGCCTGGAAGAGGGCATAGAAATAATGGAGCTGGCTGCTCCAACTGGGATTATTAAGAAGAACGGCATGATCAGTGCCCTTCATTGCCAGAGGATGAAGCTCGGTGAGCCTGATGATTCCGGAAGACGTCGCCCGGTCCCGATTGAGGGTGCCGAATTCGATCTTCCCTGCGATCTTGCTATTTCTGCCATCGGTCAGAATACCGTTCTCGACGGTCTTGTAGATACAGATGAAGGTGAGCTTGATCTTACCAGGTGGAACACCTACGTCATCGATGCAAACACAATGAAAACCAATATTGAGGGTGTATTTGCAGGGGGAGATGCTGCTGATGATGGACCCACTGTTGCCATCGATGCTATCAGAGACGGGCAGAAAGCCGCAAAAGCAATAAAAGCCTGGCTTCTGAATGAGGAACTTGAACCAAATCCCTTCGTTGTCAACAAGGAATTCTGGTCAAAACCCGGGAAAGCAGAGCTTGGTGATATAAAAGAATCACCTCGTCACGAAGTTCATCAGATAGATGTGGACGACAGACGTAATAACTTCCTTGAAGTGGCAACTGGTTTTGAACCCGAGGATAATGAGCATGAATGCGACCGCTGCCTGTCATGCGGCTGCGTGAGGTTCGATGACTGCGACCTGAGGCTTTACGGTGAGGAATACGGCGTGGATATGGAGCATTTCAAGGGTTATGTGCGAAAGCACAAGGTTGATGACCGCCATCCGTATATCTCCTACGATCCTAACAAGTGCGTTCTCTGCGCAAGATGCATCAGGACATGCGCGAGAGTGCTGCCGGTTTCTGCCATCGGATTTGTCGGCAGGGGTTTCAGAACGGAAATGCGCCCTGCCATGAATGATCCTCTCGTCTCAACAAGCTGCGTGAGCTGCGGTAACTGTATTGATGCCTGTCCGACGGGAGCTCTTACAGTGAAATTCCCCTTCTCCGGAAGAGCCTGTCTTGAAACTGAAGATGTAAAAACTCACTGCGGTTTCTGCTCGCTCGGCTGTGAGATTCTCGTAAGATCCTTTGGTGAGGGAAGGTATTTCATAGCATCGCCTGGAATACCGGGAGAATATCTGTGCAGATACGGCCGGTTCGGACAGGAGTATTTTATTAAGCAGAAAAGGTTCACAGGCCCAACAGCGAAAGATGGCTATTCCTACAGCCCGGTGAGTTTCGAGGTGGCGAATGAAAGAATAGTAGAATCTTTGAAGCAGGTGGCCGATGAGCATGGTCCCGAAAGCGTTGCAGTTTTCGTATCCCCCGAACTTACAAATGAAGAACTCTACCTTGCAGGCAGAATTGCAAGGGAGGGTATAGGGACGAACAACATTGGCTCACTCGCAATACTCTCAGGCGGAGGGCGCAGCGGTGTCCTTGATCCTGCTTTCGGCTTCACGTCTTCCACATCAGACAGAAGCTGTCTTGAAAACGCTGATCTGATCATCTGCAACAATACATCCCTTCAATCTGATCATCTGATACTTGCAGTGGATGTTATCCAGGCTGTCAAGGAGGGGGCGAAGCTCATTGTTTCGAACTCAGCTCTTGACTCTATGGATCAGCACCTTGCAGCCCTTGCTGTAGATCCAATGAGAGGCAGGGCATCGATCTTCTGGAATGCTGTTATGCAGGTTCTCATAGATGATGGAGATGTCTCTCCGGCAGACATTGACGGAGGCAAAGAGTTCCTTCTGAACAGGGAGGTTTCCGTAGAATTATCAGCTGCCAGATCCGGTGCGGAGGAATCAGATATTTACGAAACGGCTGAACTTATCCGTCATTCGGAAAATGTTGTTTTCATTCACAGTCCGGATAGAGCACAGGGTTCGTCGCCGGATGACATGGAAATATTCGCCGATCTGGTCCTGCTGCTTAGAGAAGCGGGTAAGGTTTCAGATGTGCTTCTTCCCAGGCTGATTGCGAACAGCGCAGGTCTTGAGGTAATGGGAGCCGATCCTGCATTCCTGCCTGGTAGATCAGCTCCAGCCGAGAAGCTGCCCGGAGCTTCAACAAGCCAGGAACTGTGGCAGATTCTTGAGGCAGGTACGATCAGAGCGGCGCTGATAATCGGTGAGAACCCGTTGGAGTACAACAGACCGGGTTCCTGGTTCCGTAATACTGATTTCATTGCTGCCATGGACTGGACCGATACCGAAACAACCAGGTTCGCTGATGTTACACTTCCGGGTTCAACTTTTCTTGAGACTCCCGGATCAAGGTGCAACTTCGAAGGAAACCTGATCGAGTACGCCAAAGCGGTAGCACCGCCGTCGGGGAAAACCGGTGTGGAAGTTCTTGAAGCTCTGGCAGGAGCATTCGGTATTGATGCGTCAGTTGAGAGTATTGATAGTATTGTAAGAGATAAACTCGGAGATCTTGCACGGTTCTACTGGAATACCGGGGAGGAGAGGAACTGGGATGGCAGGGGAATGCTTATTTCCGTTTCGGCCGATGCCAGGGCGGCTTCGATCCAGCCACCGATGACACATTCCCAGGAGTACCGCAAGGAAATACTTGAAATAGGTACCGAACGCTTCCGCGTAATTTAGTAATTAGGGACGGAGGTAATTGAAAAATTCAATTACCTCCGTCCCTTTTCAATTTCTTCGTTACGCCTGCCGGGTTTTCGAGCAATAAGAGGAATACCAAATCTGTCTTTCATCTCTTTCATGAACTGTTTTTTGCCTACTGGCCTGTTTCTTTTAGCAGCTTTGCGTAATTCTAATAAATGAAGGGTATCCGGATTTATTGAAAGATATGCTCGCCAATCATCTACAATGGAGTTCAGGCTACTGTCTAATTGAACTAGAGGATCAGAAAGTACTATTTCAACGTGAAAACCTGCACTTGACCACCTGTAGTCCCATGCATTCCTGACTATTCCAGCACGTACAGGATTCTGTTCGACGTAACGAATCGCATTGTAGAGGTATGAAGGGCCAAGGGGGCTTGAATGAAACCGGTTCTGCCATAGGTGTCCACGCCAGTCGAACTGTGAGTTGATATGCCTTGAGTAGATCGAATGAGCTTTTCTGAAGCATAGTGAGAACGAATCATCCTTTTCTGGAATTGCAATCAGATGAACATGATTGTCCATAAGGCAGTATGAAAGAAAAGAAACTCCGTACTCATATGAAATCTTTTTAAGATGGTAGAGGTATCTGAGCCTGTCGGAGTTGGAAAAGAACACATTCTGATTTCTGTTTCCCCGCTGTACAATGTGATGAGGAATTCCCGGTACTACTGTTCTTGCTATTCTTGCCATACTAAACATATGTATAGTATAATATTCTGATTTGTCAAGGACTATTGATTGGGGACGGAGGTAATTGAAAATTCTAATTACCTCCGTCCCTAATTATGGTTATTTTATTTGCTAGTTTGCATTAAAACGTCTTCGTTCCTATTATTCAGTATTCAAACTTTCTCAGGGCAGTAACAAAGGGGGATGAATTGCTAAGGGTTGAAAATCTTCGCAAAGTGTACAGGAACAGGAAAAAACATGCCACAGAGACCGTTGAAGCGGTCAAGGACGTTTCGTTTGAATGCAGCCCGGGCGAGATCTTCGGACTTCTCGGCCCCAACGGTGCCGGCAAAACCACTACACTTAGATGCATATCCACCCTGATAAAACCCACCAGCGGCAATGTATTTATCGACCAGTACAGTGTGCTGGATGATGAGAAAGCCATTAGGTCCAGAATTGGTTTCCTTACTTCGGACATGAAACTGGATGGATTTTTTACTCCTGATTACATGATGGATTATTTCGGTGCTCTAAACAAGATGAACAAGGATGATATACAGTTACGGAAAGATTACCTCTTCAACGAGCTGCAGATGTCGGATTTTATTCATAAGAAGATAGACAAGCTTTCCACTGGCATGAAGCAGAAGACGGCCATCGCCATAAGCCTTATTCATGATCCTGAGGTCATCATTTTCGATGAGCCGACCAACGGTCTTGATGTGATCACGTCAAAATCGGTGACCGATTTTCTCACGAAGTATGCACAGGCGGGAAAAACGATCGTGATATCCACTCACATTATGAATGTAGCGGAAAAGATATGTGACAGATTCGGGATACTGGTTGAGGGTGAATTGAAAGAGATTGGTTCTCTTAAGGACATTCTTGAGAACAATTCCTCGGACAGCCTTGAGGATGTATTCTTCGGTTACATTCTCCCGGATTCGGAGGGGGAGGTGAGCCATGCTCAGTGACAGCTTCATCATTCTGAAAAAGGAACTCAGGCGAATTTTCACAGACAGACGTACGCTGGCCATGCTGGTGCTCCTGCCTCTTCTCATGCTTCCAGTGATGTACTCGGTAATGGCAAAAATGGGTGCATCCAGGGATTCTGACATCACTTCATTCAGATCGACTATCTGCATTTACGAAGGAATCGGTAACGAAACTGTTATGGGTCCTTTCATAGAGGCAATATCATCGATCAACACTGAACTTGAGATAGTGCAGTTAAGCGAGGTTGATGCCATAAAACTGGCCATAACCGAGAAGGAAAAGGAACTCCTAATTGTAATGCCGGATAATTTACATGAAAGCCTGGCCGGGTGCAGCACTTTCGATATTGGTGTCTATTTCAATTCCACCGCAGATTACTCACAGCACGCTTACAGCAGGATCAGTCAAGTTATGGCTTCGCTCAATGGAGATATAGTCAGAGAGAGAATCCTTGAGCGGGACCTCTCGGAGGAGATACTCACAGTATTCACTTTAAACGAAGTTCCAATGCAGTACGATCTTGCTAAGGAAGGCAGTGTGATAGGGAAGATAATCAGTATTCTCCTTCCCTTCTTCATAATTATCTACCTCTTTGTAAATTCTATGAAAGTAGGGCTTGATACGGTTGCCGGTGAGAAGGAGAGGGGAACTCTTGCCGTGACACTGGTTAATCAGGTCAGCAGACTTTCGATAGTTATCGGCAAGATGATGTCTGTGATGATAGCCGCAATTGTCGGAGCGGCAAGCTCAGTAATAGGCCTCATCATCGGGTCGAAATATTTTATGGGGATGTTCGGTGCATCGGGCGCAGCCATCTCGAGCTACAGTATGAGCACACTTCATATACTCCAGTTCGCTATCGTTATCATCCCTCTGGCTGTTCTTGTGGCCAGCATGGTTCTTATCGTATCAACTTTCGCGAGAAATGCAAAAGAGGGTCAGGGAATGATCATGCCGGTTTACTTCGTTGTCATGATAATGGGAATGGCAACCATGCAGACCGGAGATGTGCCTCCAAAGTGGATGCTATCGACTCCCATCATCAATTCTCTGCTTGTTCTCAAGGAAATATTCATACAGGGTGCAAGCTGGAGCAGTATCACAACGGCGTGTATGTCCAGTATCGTATTATCAGCGATTCTGATATACCTGACACTGAGGATGTTCAACAGCGAAAAGATACTCTTCAGGATATAGTAATTAATAGATGGGAGCAATTTCATGTCATTTTCTATTCTACCAATTCTTGTCTTCTTAATGTCATTCGAGATAGGACCTGCAATGGGAGCCTTCGTTCCTGTCCAGGACGAGGGAGATCCGTGGAAAACGAGTTTTCTCTTTGGTGTTAAAGCAAGGTACGGCCTCTCTTTCGCTGATATTGACTGCGAACTTCAGTTCAGCGAGCTGAGAATTGATCCGGATTCTTCGAGGGGGTTTGAATATTCAATAGTACCTCTTACTCTCGGAGCTTCACGCAGCTTGATCGGTCTGAGATTCGGGGCAGGGGGAGCCGTTTATGCGATTGAGGCGACCATGGTAATTGATGATGAGTTCACCGCAGTCTGGAACGGAACCTATCCGGGAGCTTACATTTCACTTGGCAAGGACTTCAGCCTGTTTACCGGCACTGCAGACTTATCGGCAAAATTCAACATCATAGACTTCGATGGCCTTTGGATTGGAGTGACCAGTTCGTATCTTTTCTGATCTGAACATCAGGAATCACTATGTATCTGCAGCAGCTATTCCAGTGAATCCGGTTCTTGGCGGCAATGCCCCGATTCCACATCTAATCACCTGAATTACAGGAATCTGCGAATGTCCTTTTTGAAGGGAAATACTGATGATCCGCCTTGAAAACCTGTATACACTCATTGAGAGCAGCTTTGACTTTCTGCTGGTGGCTGACGCGAATGAGAAAACGATTTACGTGAGTCCGCTGCTTAAACGGACCTGTTCTCCTGCGAACTGCGAAGAATCCGAGATGCATCTTGCAGATGTTCTTGACCTTGAATCCCTTCAGTCATTCCGAAATGCCATGGAAAAAGTGCATGACGGAGCCAGGGGCGTTATTGCACTTTTTGCAGCACAGGTGAACAGATCAACTCCCATACCGATGAAAGTCGGGTATGTCGAGAGCGTTCATGGGGGAATTTACCTTTTCTTCGGTGTCCAGGTAGATGCCCTGAGAAGGATCAGTGACTCGGAGAAGGAAGAACGCGTTAAGGAGCTCTCCTGTCTCTACACAGTTGCCGAATGGATAGAAGTATCAGCCTCTATCAAGGAGTTTTTCACAAAACTGCCGGAATACCTTTCTCGCGGCATGCGATCACCTGACGAAGCTGTTGTCTACTCCATATTTCAGGGAGAAGAATACGGTCAGAAGCCATCTGAAGATGATTATATCAGCGTAGATCTGACTTTCAGCGGTGAGTATAAGGGTGAGATAAGAGTGGGTTATATCAGCGGGACTCACGAGCATCTTCCCGAAGAGCAGAAAATGCTCAACGAAATCGGAAGAATGCTGAGTGTTGCGCTGGAGCGCAAGGAACTTGCCGAAAGGATGCTTCTCAAACGTCAGGAAGAGGATGGGCTGAACAGTCGCCTTCTGGAACTTGAAGCACAGATCAATGAGCGGGAAAAGGACCTGGATGAACAGAAACAGAAACTCAGTACAGCCGATTCCTACCTGGACAGGGTCAACAGAAGCTGGGACGAAACTAGGCACCGCCTCGAGACCATGTTCAAGGTTATCCCAGGTGAGGTAATGCTTATCGATCTGAACAGAAATGTGGTCATGAGCAATCAGGAAGATATTGAGCCTGGTGATAAATGCTACAGAACCTATTTTAATCGTGATACACCTTGCAGAGACTGCAGACTCGGTAAGATCAAGCGTGAAAAGACTCCTATAACTATTACTATAAGGGATGGGGACAAGTTCATGGAAGTCCATACTCTCCCCGTATATAATCAGGAGGAGGAAGTCGATGGAATACTTGAGTTTTATAGAGATGTCACCCTTGAGAAGACCTACGAACAGCAGTTGCAACAGGCGGACAAACTGGCTTCACTTGGACAATTGGTCAGCGGCATCGGTCATGAGATAAACAATCCGAATCAGTTCATAAGGGGTAATATCAAGATCATCAGACAAGCGATAACTGATATGCTGCCCATTGTTGATACGTACCAGGAAGATCATCCGGACCTGAAGATCGCCCGCCTCAAGTACGATTTCTTCCGCGAGCATATCATGACCCTGGTTGATGATATGGCTCACGGTTCCGAACGCATAAAGGGAATTGTGGAAGGACTGAGGGGCTTTGCAAGAAAAGATGAGGGCCTTCTGGTTGATACTGTTGATGTAAATACACTTCTTGAGGCTACAACAAGGCTGGTCAAAAATGAGGTGCACAAGCACGCGGAGATAGTTCTTGAACTGGGAAATGACCTGGCCAAATTCACAGGTAATTCGCAGAAGATTGAACAGATCTTCATTAATCTCATAGTGAATGCCGCGCAGGCGATCCCTGATGACAAAAAAGGTTTTATTACTGTCCGAACGTACATGGATCAGAGCAATATTGTTGTGATAGAAATAGAGGATAACGGAAAAGGTATGGATGAGAAAACACAGAGACAGATATTCGATCCGTTCTTCACAACAAAAAGGGCAAAGGGAGGTACAGGCCTTGGTCTTGCAATAGCCTTCCGGATAGCAGAGGAGCACAGCGGGAATATTTCAGTCAGCAGCATCCCTGGGGCCGGAACTAAATTCACGGTCAGGATTCCAACAGGCGAGGATGCAGCAGTAGAGAAGGTGAGCAATTGAAGAAGATACTCATTGTCGATGATGATGTTGCCGTAACCAATTATTTCATGGTGTTCCTTATGCAGACGGAGATATTTGAAACTACAGTGATCAACGATTCAAGACAGGTCGAAGAACTCCTTGAGGAAGAATATTTTGATGTGATAATGCTGGATCTCGATATGCCCAATGTCACAGGCATGGATATACTGGGGATGATGAGTACGAAAAATATTGACATCCCTGTTGTGATACTGACTGGAGCGAACGATGTTGACCTCGCAGTTAAAACCATGAAGAGGGGTGCTTTTGATTATCTTACAAAACCTGTTGATGATGAACACCTTCTGGAAGTCCTTAATAATGCCATAGAGCACGGAACCCTTCATAGCACGATCAGCAGGATGCCCCAGGCTTTATCCAGGGAAGATCTGGACAATACTGCCGCTTTCGAACATTTCCCCACACAGGATACTGCAGTTATCCGCCTTTTCCACCAGGCTGAACAGATGGCGGAAGGGGATCTGAGTGTGTTCATCTGGGGTGAACGGGGTACAGGCAAGGAATCGCTTGCAAGAGCGATCCACAACTCGTCTCCGAGGGTTAACAAACCGTTTATCGCCGTAGACAGCGCTTCCCATTCCCCGGAGGAATTCTCGTCAGAGTTGTTCGGCAGGGTCAGGGACTGGAGCGGGAAGAGCAAGGAGATGTCAGGTTTCCTTGAAACCGCTTCGGGCGGCACACTCTTCATCGATAATATTGAGAATATGAGCCTGCCCGTTCAGGTCAGGCTGAAGCGGGTCATACAGACAAACGAGTACTACAGAGACAATTCCACTGAGATTATGGGATGTGATGTGAGGTTCATAGTTGCTTCCACACATGACCTGACAAGCTCCAAATACCGGGAATCATTCTCCAGGGACCTTCTCTACCACCTTATGGTGAATTCCATCCGTATTCCTTCATTGAGGGATAGAACAGATGATATACCACTTCTCGCCGAGTATTTTCTGAAGGAGGAAGTAGAACGGACGGGCAGGAATATTACCGGTTTCTCAGATGAACTGCTCGAACTTCTCATGCAGTACCGTTATCCTGATAATGTTCAGGAACTGAAAAACATCATAGCATGCGCAGTTGTAAACACCGACGGCTCCATACTGAACAAGGATTCTCTCTCTCCCTATATCCGTGAGAGGATTATTCCGGGCGAAATGTCAGGGGATTTCACGCCCATGAAACTCCATGACAAGATTCTTGATCATGTAACAGAAACACTGGAGTACTGCGGTGGAGCAAGAAAAGCTGCCGCAAGGCTGCTTTCGATAGACATCAAGGAACTGAATAAGCTCCTGGAAGATATCCAGTAATGAATCTGATTGCTCTCCAGCTTCTCTGCTAATCCAGGATTGTGAATCTTGCCGTTTCAACTCCCCATGAACCTGATGCTGCCAGAATGTACACACCATTCCCCGTATTTTCCGGAACCCATCCAAGCTGGCAGAAACCGGGATAGAATTCCCTGTTGGCAACTGTCTCAAGAAGATGACCTGAGATGCTGTAAACAGATACATTCACCTCACATCTCTGTAGAATCTCCAGATTGATGAGCAGATGGTCAGAAACAGGATTTGTCTGACACGATAGGAACATAGCAGGGATCTCATCCTGTATTGCCTCCCCCTCAATTGATTGCTGTCCTTCGCCTATATCAAGTATGACCCCCTCTATGATATTCATACCGTACGGCATTCCTGACAGCGGGAACTGATACCAGCCGTTGTAGGCTCCGCCCCAGCCGAAATTCAGATGATAGAATTCGTCTGTATTGTAACCATCGACTATCACGTTATGACCAACCGTTGCTGGTACTGCATCCACAATCGCCAGATGCGCCGGCATTGCGGTCATCATGTTTGCTGAAAGTTTCTCATAAAGACTGTCGGAAGATGCGTTAAGTAAGCTGCAGTCGGTGAAGTTGAATTTCAGGTAAGCATCGTAAGCCTGATCCACTCCGAATGTACCTGAAACCGATGCTGTGTAAACCTGCTTGCAGGCTGCTCCGCAGGAGTAAACCAGTGCTGCTTTGTCAGAATTAGTGAGTTGTTCGTGGTTCAAATAACGGTTTTCCAGGGAATCCAGATATACGTTCAACTCCGGCCAGGAAGGGAAATCATGGGCAATATGATCATCGTCTATCCAATAGTATTCATGGTAATTATGGTAATAGTCGTCAGTATCGCTGAACTGTGTACCGTTTGTGGTTTCCCCGAAATTCAGGATTGATGCCATGGCAACAGCTGGGCAGCCCGCAACACTCCTGGAACCTGCGATGAGATCCATCGGGCAGTAACCGTTGTACGGCGCTCCCTGCGTCCAGTTCTCCATGAGCCATCCCTCTGTTGGTGTTGTACCAGCAGGAGGCCACTGCTCTAGAAGATTGTCCGATAACAGAGCATAGTTTCCTGTAGAATACTCTTCCCACCAGGCTCGATGTATCCCAAGCAGTTCCGGTGGCGCATCATCAAGGAACGACAGCCTCAGTTCGATATCCATAGCTATCATTTCCAGGAGGATACTTCTTTCACTTTCTGCATCTGTGCAGTTATCGGTGTACGAGTAGGCAATTACCGGAGGCAGATCGGTATCAGCAGATGTTATCACATAACCAGCAGGACTGAGTTCGAAGACGTATGCAAGGGGTGATTCATACTGGCTATTCTCAAGGGTGATGCAGCTGGTTATTACGAAAGATAGATTCCGACCATCTCGGGTAAGCCTGGCATCTGCAATATTTTCCGCCTCGATCAGATCAACCGGTATGGCGTTCAGGATGCCATGGAAAAACACGAAAATGACCATGCACAATATGGAAAGCTTCATTTTGACTCCCTGTTGCAGCAAATTTCTGAGAACCTCGATCGGTGAACCAGTGTTTTCCGGACTATCTGGTCTCCTTAATAACCTTCTTCGCTTCAATGTAGAGTTTTGCCTTCTGCTGAGCTATAATGAGCTTCACATCTGCCCATACCAGTCCCTGGGATTCACCAAAGGTTTGAAGAAGGTTCTTCTCGCTGCCGGTCAGCCTCCCGTCCGCCAGTACCATCCGCGACATTGCTGCCAGTATTTCCCTTGCTTCAGCCTGGCTGCCCGGAGTCGGCAGTGTATCCTGCCCTGATTTCACTGTATTGATTATTTCCGTCAGGTGTTCATCGGTTATGTTCCTGCTTTGGGCGAAGGAGGAGAGGGTTTTCATTTCCTTCTCATCCACTTCACCATCCACGTACATTGCTTTAACCATCGCTGCGAGAAGGAGTTCTGGTGGTATCAGAGCTGCTCTTTCAATGCCGTCGATAGCCTTTGCAGTTATCCTGGATGCGGAGAAACGATTCACGGATTCCAGCACCCAATCCTGGCTTCCATCGTTCAGAGGTCTTCCGCAGTATTCACATTCACCGGTACTGCCGCCTGCGTAAGGTGCTCCGCAGCCCGGACAGTGAGAAGATCTGAAGCTCTGATCAAGGGCGGTTCTTATGCCATGCTTGCGGACAAGGGTATATATCTGGGGTCTTATGATCTTCCGTCCGGTTACACGAACTTTTGAATCTTCATTTCTTCTTGCATTTATACCTGACCATTTTACGAGAACCTCGATCCTGTCCATACGGTTCTTTGTTCCGGGAACGATATTCTGAACTTCTACTGTGCCTACTGCCGCGTCCTTGAAAAAGAGCCAGTCAGTGCCGCTTCTGGTGTTGGACAGCTGTTTTTCGAATCCCTCGAGGAATGATGGGAGAGAAACCTTCCTCGCTTCGGAAACATCGTTTGAGAACCAGGTTTTTATCAGCCGCCAGAAGATCACGGAGGTTCTGTCTTCGATATGCTGCAGGTTGAAACCAGGGTCCACCGCTTCCATGCTCTCAAACCCCGGAATGAGGGATTTGTCGGATACCAGGTTCCATTCCATGGATTGGGTAATTTCAGCAAGCACCCAGTCATATTCACCGCTGGTGAGAACGGAATCACAGTTTTCACATTTACCGGTATCACTGAGTTCAATCGGGGCTCCGCAGTTCGGGCATACTCCTTCTACAAGACCTTTTCCCTCAAGGGTCTGGACACCGGGTTTCCGCAGGAAACTCCAGTACTCGGTAAATGGCGCGGAGGTGTTCCTGCGGATACGCTTTCCAGTCTTCACGTCAACATCAGTGTCGTCAGCTCTGGCAATAATTTCGACGTGAATCGTATCGAAGTGAGAATCACTGAAAACACCAACTATTCTGGAGCTTTGAACTGTAATGTTCTCCATCCTGTTTCTGTATCCTTCAGCCTTCTGCATTTCGATCTGAAGGCTGAACCGCTCATCTATTCCATCTGATATGAACTGATTCACAGATGAAATATCCTGATTCGACCAGGCTTCCTGAACTGCTATGAAAGCTCTGTTCACCTTTTGAACAAACTTCTCCCTCGAGAACCCCGGATCTCTCTGTTTTAGAGCATCCAGGGCGTTCTGCATTTCCTGATGCTCCTGTTCTCTTCTGAGTTTCCCAGCCCTCGTGATGGTATGTGTTTCGTATCCGCCTTTAGCCTTCTTCCCGAATTTTATCATGAGGATTATCACTACGATCAACAGTGGAACACCTATGAGTGGTTTGTGGATTGCAAGCCTGATAAGAAGGTAGAAGATGTATCCAGCTCCACTGCCTCCGCCTCCGCCTCCTCCGCCTGAACCGCCGTAGCTCCCGCCACCTCCAGCCCTCGCGAAAGCTGTGGATGCCAGAATGAGCAGAATGCCGATCAATATGAGAAAAAGCAGGTCTCTTTTATTTCCATTGGATCTGAACACGAATACCCTCCTTGTGATAGCTGGATAAGCATAGTGTATATTTTTATGTTCCATGTGTCCATAGCCGTATCTGCGGTTATAATCATTTGTACGGGATATGACCTTATCATCATTTCTCTGAAGGATCGCTAAATTACCGAGAGGACGTCTTCTATATGCGCATTTGGATAACGGTGCTGATCGAAATTGCTCTGCTGGCTACCCTTGCATCCTGCGGCGGCGATACGGAGCCGGAAACAGTGGATTCCCTGTCCATTGAGGTAACTGCCGATACTCTGATTACAGAAGAACCCATGATAACAGAAGTGTCTGAACAATTGCAGGTAACTGAAGAAGCCGTGATTGCAGCAGCGAACCCGGAAGGGCTATGGGATACGACAATGGGTCAGCTGGAACTGGTAGTTGTTGATTCCGATAATGTCACTGGTGAATATCCGCTGGGAAGCATTGAGGGAACGCTTACCGGCAACGTCCTTGAATTTACTTATTCTGAGGGCGCCCTCTCTGGAGAGGGAATATTCAGGTATGAGGATGATTTTAATTCATTTACAGGATTTCAGGATATATCCGGAACTGAGTTTGTCTGGGATGGCAGGAGATTGCAGGAATAATGAGCCGGAGGATCGGAGTTCAGGAAATGTTGAAGGAAATAGAGATTTCCGGACCCGCTGCCCCGCAGCCTCTGGTCGAGCAGCAGGTAAAGGATGTATGGACTGATGTCATGCCTGATCTTATCAGGTTCGGCAGCAGCGAAGCTGTAACGCTTGTGGTTAACGATGCCACAAGGCCGCCCTCCTTTCCTATGATCGCGCCGCTGGAAAAAATTCTTGGTGATAAAGTAAGGATACTTTTCGCCACCGGAACCCACAGACCGGTTACACAGGATGAGAAATCAACTCTGCTCGGCGGCTGTTTCCCGGATGCTCATTGGAAGAACAATGACTGCGATTCGGAGGATATGATTTACATCGGCAGAACTCGAATCGGTACACCGGTCAGTATGGATCCATGGCTATTCGACGGGAATCCTGTAATAGCCGCGAATTCCGTCGAACCTCACTATTTTGCCGGATATACCGGAGGAAGAAAATCTTTTCTTCCGGGCGTATCGTCCAGGGAATCCATTGTAATGAACCATTTTCACGCATGTCTGGATGGAGCGCTGCCGGGAAGGCTCGAAGGTAATCCTGTACACGAAGACATGATGGATGCTCTCTCCATGCTGGAGGAAAGAGTGGAGATCCTGCAGGGGAACGGCGTTGTTCACCGCGGCATGCTTGTACATTTTTATTCGGGTACGTGCAGGGAATCCTTCACAAAAGCGACTGAGGCTTCAGCGGCGCTGTCTACGGTTTCCATTCCATACAGGTCCCCGGTGGTCATACTTCACCCGGGGGAACCCCTGGATATAAATCTCTATCAGTCGGAAAAGGCCATCTATAACTGCCATTCCATCGTTGAGGATGGAGGTCATCTTCTTCTTATCAGTTCATGCGGGGAAGGTCTCGGAGCGGAACATCTTGAGAAGGCTTTCATCACATCGATGGACGAAACCTGGATAACCCCCGGGAAACATCAGTACAACCTGGGTGACCATACCATAGTCCGGCTTAAGAATCTCAGGAAAAGGATAAGACTTGCGCTTTCAAGCGACCTGCCTGACAGCCTGGTGGAAGGAATGGGTATTGAACCTGTTCACGATGTTGAAACATGGATCACAGAGAAGGAATGCGACAGACCCATTTTCATATCCGGAGCAGGTTTTGTAGTGCCTGTTGTGGAAGATAACTGATATGTGGAGCGTAAGAACCCGATTATTGCCTCTCTTTGTCGTGATCGCTCTTGTCTGGGTATTTTTCTACTACAGTTACAGTCTTGTGTCCCGCCTGAGGGAAACCAGGACAAACGCAAACGAAACTATTGCATGGTTCTGGGCTGGGGCACAGGTTCCCATGAGCAGGCTGGCGGAGCTTGGTATGGTGTACGTCTGTGCAGGATGCGGTTCAACAACCCCCGCTTATGCGTTTGAGTCTGATGCCAGTATTACCAGGTTCTGTCAGGAATGCGGTTTTGTAAATGAATGGTACTTCGTATCAATTGAAGGTATTGAGGAGCGGCAGCGGCTTTTCAATAGAACCAGAAGGCTCTTCAAAGAGCTGGTGGAAAGATTGGATTATACGACCATTCTGTCCGATACGGATATGATTCCTCAGGTTGTAAACGGAATTGCAGTTACAGACTCAATCAGCCGGGAGAGTCTCCGGTCGCTGATGCTGCTTGCCGAGGAGCTGGACATGGAGAACACACCGGTTCCAATAACGGATTCCTATGGAGAGACCATTGGATATCTTCATTACGGATCCGATGAACTGGCGAAGGAACTCCTGCTCGTTCCGTATATTGAACTCGGTGTCTTTCTCATACTTGTTCTCCTTTTTCTCTTCGTGATCAGGATGGAAATGAAGAAGGAAAAGGAGCTTTCGTGGGTTGGTTTTGCGAGGGAAACGGCACATCAGATCAGTACTCCCCTCTCATCTCTTATGGGCTGGATAGAACTGCTGCGGGAGAAACC
>QNDS01000002.1 GCA_003644925.1 Candidatus Fermentibacterota bacterium | reverse complement strand
TCTCTCCCAACTAACTTCTGCACATTTTCCATCTTCTCTTTTTTTGTACCCCCTAATCAACCAGTTGCCCTCGCCCCTCACGGAACAAGCCCCTTCCTCACCCCCTCAAGAGGGGTTAGGGAGGGGTGATTGACCTGCCATTTCAGTCACCCCCCACCATGTTCTTAAGTTTATCAACAACCTCCGAGCCAAGCCCCCGCCTCCGTTTGGACTCTAATTGTCTCTGCCAGATGGGCAGGTTATCGGCGACAAAATCATGCAAATCCATCTTCTCTACCTGAGATTGTGTGCCAGTTATCGAGGTCATTGGAATTGTTCTTATGGTGCTCTCATCCTCTATCGTCTTGAAGGTTCCGCTAATCCGTTCTATGCCCTCACCCTCAACAAAACATACTGCGTCCCCCCGTGGGTCGTTTTCATCCAGTATGCAACCGTAGGTTTTGCCGTCTTTTTGTTGTTCTATTTTTACTTTGTGTTTTGTTAATTCTTCACGCATTTTGATATCACCTATTTTTGTTTTTGGCTTCCGTTTCCACTAAGTAGTGAGGGAATTGGGCATAATGGATCACCCAGCCGCTTATCCTCATTAAATAATGAATAAATCGAGCAACCCCCGAAACAGGCATCACGTAGTGGGCAGATGTTACATTGGCTTATTAATTCCGTGTTCTGGCGTTGTTTTATGAGTGTTCTGTAGTTTTCTTCGATAACCTTGAAGTCATCTTCAAGTATTGAACCGAGACCTAATGAATCCGTCATAGCGTATGGACATGGAAAAGCCCTACCGTCCACGTCAACCACTATCCGCCTACCCCACTCACAGGCGAACCCTTTCCTCAGGAAATAATTCTGGTATTTCTGGGAGAGGTACTCATCATAGAGGTAGAAGGGGGTTTCCTCCAGCAGAATGTTCTTGTGGGACTTCCGTATTGATGCAACAAGCCGGTATAAGTCAGCAAGCCGTTCCTGAGACGGCTGTAGCTTCAGGAGTTTCTGCCCCCGCCCCACTGGTTTGAATCTGACACCAACCCAAGAGCAACCTAAATCCAACGCCACCTGTATGAGGGGGATGACGTTGTTTCCATTGAATATGGTGGTTCTTATCGTCAGAGCTTCCCCTAATTGTTGAGCCAATATCTCAATATTGCGTTTGGCTCTCAGGAAATGCCCCCGCCCACGTATTACTTCATCATCTTTACCCCACCCCTCCAAGCTCACATGAACACCAAGAGTAGGATAGTCTTTGTGGATGAACCCCAGATAGGTCTCAATCGCCCCATGAGTCTGTATGCTCACTTGGGAGAACATATCCAATGCAACCTTGAGAATCTCATAGAAATCCTGGCGTAGATGAACCTCACCACCCCACATATTCAATTTAGTAATCCCATTAGATGCGAGAGTTTCAAAAGTATCAAGCACTTGTTTTTGGGAGGGTTCCCGGATGGTGCGATTATTGCCTGCGTCGTACATGAAACAATTTCCAACAGCAATTCCGTTTGCAACATAGCTATGGTTTGGATCATCGACTTGTAGATTAAATACCTCCCCTGAGTAGGGAACTGACTTGAGTTCCTGCACTTTTATTGCCCAATAGTTTTCAAATTCCGTTGAGAATTCGGATTGTTTTAGTTCATTTAATTTATTTTTTTTGGATTTAGGGGCTATGAGATAATGATTTAAAGTTAGTTTGCCTGCTTCTATTTTTGTCGTTAGACCTCCCTCCATTACAAGAACTTCATGATTGCTTGTCATCTTCCCAGAGGGGAGGTGATGGGGTTTTATAGAAAGTATTGCTGGACTCTGATGGTGGGAGAATATTTTTTCTACTTTAGCAAACTTGCCAGAGAGGGTTAATACCTCATCCCCTACCTCAACGTCTTTTATCTCTTTGATACCGGTGGATGTTGTGATACGTGCATCTCTACTTTGACAATGAACGCAGTTCAGATTACATCTTTCTGTAAGCACCAAGTCAGCTTTTTTGATCACTTTTTCCCGCCTCCAAGAGTTTGGATGCTATTTCCTCCCAGTTGTTGTTGTAGTTGATGGCTTCGTCGCCGATGTATCTGTGGGCGAAGGGTTTGTCGTGGTCTGTTTCTATGCGGGTGTAGGGTATCTTGTATTTTTCCATGAATTTTTCTATGACTGTAACCTGCTCTTCTGGCTTATGGTCTTTGAAGAACTCCGTCCAGTATTTTGCTGTCCTGCAACTGTGTATGACAATATCATATTTTTTTATCATTTTTGTGAGGGCTTCCCTGACGTAGGGTTCTGGCTCTCCCACATCTGGGAATTTGTTTTTGCATATTGTGCCGTCAAAGTCAACGTATAGTCCTTCTCTTTTTTTCCTGAATTTTTTTTTGAGTATTTTCCACATGAATGCTGTTCCGACAGCTCCTGCTCCGATGGCGATCGCCTGTTTGGATTCTATTTTCTGCATTTTGGTCTAGGAGTAGGGTGTTACGTCTAGGTCTTTGCCTTTCGCTATTTTTTCTGCGATTTTGTCCACGTCCGTCATTTTTTTCTTGTCTCTTAGCCCGCCCGCTTCTTTCACTGTTGTTGCTTGTTTTCTTTTCGCTAGGATGAGCACTGCTATTACGGCGATGACGATGAATACTATCACCGCGGTGGATAGGATGTTGGTTCCCCCACCCACCTCATATTGTGTTGTTGTTTTTCCGTCCACTATGATACTGTATAGTCCGGGTTCTGTGGGTGTGAAGGTTATCTCTGCTCGTGTTCCTGATTCAATTATTTCTTCGTCTCTTTGCACTGTCCATAGTGCTGGCTTATCCAGTAATATTGTGTAGGGTTCGTTTAGAGCTAGGTTCTCTGGTTGGTGGATTACGGTGGCTGGGCTTTCGATGGTGAACGTGTAGGTTGCTGTCTCATATCCTTCTAGTTCTGCTTGTATGTCATATTGTCCCGCACTTGATAGGGTTATTGCATTGGTGGGCAGGGATAGTCCGTTCACTGTTATTTTGGGTTTTATTGAGCTTCCATCACTTGCTCCGACAGCGATTGAGACAGTATCCCCTATTTTTGGTTTTTTTGGGTTGATTGATATCGACATTGTTTTCTCTTTTATTGTTATCTCCTCTTTTGTTTTATCGTAGTCTTCTTTCTCGGCTGTTATTTTGTATGTCCCGTATTCGTTTGCGTCGAATTCGATTTTTCCGTCTGAGTCTGTGGTGTATTCTTTCTCATCATCATCGGGAAACTCCACTGTAACGGTTGCATCATCAACTCCTTTGTTGTCGCAGGTTATTATCAGTTCTATTGTGTCGTCGAGGTAGTATTTTGGCTTGGATTTGGTGATTGTTAACTTATCTTCTGTTTCGGTTTCACCGCCCTCCTCTTTGCCTCCGGTGGTTGAGTACCATATCCCATCTTCTCCTTCCTCTTCATTGCAGGAGGTGAATACTTGCGGGGTTGTCTGATATCCTGCTGATGTTGCTGTGATTAGTATCGGGCACTCAATTGTTTGGGGGAATCTTACGGTGGCAAGCCCTTCGTTGATGTCTGCCGATATGGGTTCATCCACATCCACAGTGAGTGTACCAGTTCTCACGGGCATGTTGTTGTAGTCTTTTATGTAGAATATCACTTTGTGGTTGGGTGCTATTTTCCCGCCGGCTATGGAAATGTATATGTTTCCTTGTGTTAGTGTTTGTTGCTGTTGGCTTGGTTGGAAGGGGTTGTTTTGTTGGCTGCCCGGGAAGGGGGTGTTTTGTTGGCTGCCCGGGAAGGGGGTGTTTTGTTGGCTGCCCTGGAAGGGGGTGTTGCTTTGGTAGACCATGTACTGGTTTTTTGATTTCAGAGTTACTGTCAGCATTCCTGTTCCGAAGCTGGTTCCTCGGGTTATTGATGTTACTTTTAGGAGTATGTTGTCCCCTATCTTGCAATCAGATCCTATGAAACAGCTTATTGTTTGGGGTTGTGCTGTCTCATAGTAGTCGATTCTGGCTCCAGTGTCCGCTACAGTGTTGAAGTAGAGATAGAATTGACCGTACTCGAAGTTAAGCCATGTGCCCGTGTTAACTGTTGCATCATCGAATAGAGTGTATTCATAGCTTTTCCGCTCATCCTCTAATTCCTCATCAGCGTATAATGAAAGTTTCACCTCATCACTACTTTTAATGTCGTGTACTTCTATCTTAAAGTGTGATCCTATCTCTGTTTCCTCGTCCTCATCACACCGCACATTCTCTTCAATTTCATCATCATCTTCGTATAAATCCACCTTGATGTAGGATGAACTTATTTTCGTGATAAAAAACTCATAGTCGTCAAGGTATATGCTTTCATCCTCATCAAACCATTCCCTGTCAATGATCTCATAGTATTCCTTCTCGATCTCGATGGTAATTGGTATCTGTTGGGAGTTAACTAGAATATAGCCTGCTTCTTCGTCGCTCTCATCATCCGGGATGTCCACTTCCACTTGGATTACTCGTGTTTCTCCGCTATTAAGATAAAATGTCTGTGGGCTGAGGGACACCCAATCAGTAGGGATGCCTGAAACGAACGCCGTTATCATCGTTCCACCCCCATTATTTAAAATAGTAAGATAATAAGATGACTCCTCACCAGCCTTCTGTGAAATCTCAAGAGATGAGGGAGATATCGACAAACCACCAGAGGAGTGGGTGGTTGTCGTAGTTGATGAAGTTGAAGTAGTTGTAGTAGTGGTAGAAGTTGAACCCCCGCCCAAGACAATATCAAAATCAGTTAAAAAATGGGGATCGGCAGGAAGGTATCCTGTTCTTGAGCCACTATGCCCCTCTTTACTTGCTTGGATGAAAATTAGATCCCCACCCTCACAAAGTTCTTGGAAGTCGATACCGTAAGAACCATCAGAGAGAGTAGTATACTCTTTGATTTCATCAGTCCTCTTGTTTTCGGCAGTAACTAACGCCCCAACCGCAGGAGTAGAACCATCACCTTCATACACTGTGCCAAAAACCCCACACGGTTGAGCACAAACAACAGACAACAAAACCAACATACAAAGCCCTGCAAAAATAGCTAGTTTATTTTTCATTTTTTTTTGATATTTAATGGATCCTGTTAATATTTTATCACGTGTGTATAAATAGTGATGGTGGATGTAACTAAAAAAATCAAGGATTTATGATGCCAACAATCAATCCAGATTTTATGGGTCTCATCGAAAAAACAATTATCTTCCTGTTCACAACCGCTATCCCAGCACTGTGGACAGGTCATCTGGCAGTCGCTGAAAAACTAGCTGGATGGTATGGACACCCAGAGATACAGCTCGGGCTTGGACTCACGATGTGGATCATATCCACAACATCGTGGTTTTTGCTCGCTGAAAGATTCTTGCACACCTTCAACTCAATCATAAAATTCGGGTTGTTTGTGGTTGTTCTCTACATTATAAGTGCAATGTTTTTGGGTGTGGGCAGTTTATAGGGGGTTATCGTAGTGCTTTCTTGATTGCTTTCGCTAATTCATCGAATTTTCTGCCTAAGTCATCGAATTTTCTGCCTAAGTCATCGAATTTTCTGCCTAAGTCATCGAATTTTCTGCCCTGGTTTTCAAACCCCGTTCGTGTAACCTGCGTCAATTCTTTTGCACTATCTACGAACGTTCCCATCTGCTCTAAAATCAATCCGGTGGAGCATAGATTGAAGTCGACTTCTCCTTCATATCCCTCCAGTTCATTGGTTAAGTACTCCCTGACGCCTTCTGGTCTGATTTTAAGATTCGCAACATCCCTATGAAATCGCTTAATATCTTCTTCCTCCCCTTTAAGGATTACTTCAACTAATCCCGCACCGATATTTCGAGGGCATACATGGAGACCGTAATCGGATATGCCTCTGCCGCAGAGCGTAGGACGGAAGCCCACACCAGTCACATCCCCGTTATGCTCGATTCTAAATCTCTTCGTTCGAATCATATTAGTTATTAGCCAAAGGAGATATAAAAGACGGGTTTCGCTGGTGTGGGGGGTTTTGCCTTGTGCTGGCTCAGGGCATTCATCGGCTTATAGGTGGTTGCCTCCCCCCACCGTGTCGTTTGGGTTATTGTAGGGTGGGTGTTGCCGCATCCTTTTGGCTGATGTTCAGCTAGGAGAACGTTGGTGGCGGATGCGACAACACCGAAGTTATGGATTTTATGCGGGAGTTAGTTTGGATGCGTATATTTTTGCGTCTTCGTTGCTGAGGCTCACTGCTGTGAATCGTACTTTGAATGTTCCTTTGGGCATTTTGACGAGTATTTGTTGGCTGGTTTCTCCTTCTGTTAGTGCGGTTGCTGTGGGTCGGAGGTATCGTGAGGATATTGTTGCTTGTTGTTTGTTGAATAGTATGTCCACTGGTACTTGCATGTTGTCTGTTTTGAGGTTTATGCTTATTTTTTTGATTGCGTGGGGTTTGGTTGTGGAGATCCATATGGGGTTGCCAACGTATTCTGTGGGGGTTATTGCCATGGATTGGGGTGAGATTAGTTGTATGTTGGTTGTGGATTGGGTTGTGGCTGGGTTGTATGTGAATCCTCTTGTGTCTTTTTCGAATTCTAGTGTTGTGAATATTGTTCCTTCGAAGTTTGTTGTTGCTTGCATGGGCATTGCGTTTATGCCTCCTAGTCCCACCCAGTTCATTGCTGGCATGATTAGGGTGTATAGGCTGCTTGATATCCAGTCTATTGGTGTGTCTATTGCGGTTGTTATTGTGTATGCTGTGGGTGTGATGGGTATTATTGCCATTAGTTGCAGGGCTGCTACGCCTGCTAGGAAGGCTATGACGGGGTAGTATGCTGCGTTGAGGTTGCCGAGGTTTAGTTGGGGTATGTGGTTTAGTAGCTGGGTTTGGAGTCGTAATAGTATGTATGCTGTTGCTGTGGTGGTTAGTAGGATGGATGCGTAGAGTGTCCAGGTGGATATTGGCATTATTCCCGTGAAGGATAGGGCAAATATTGCGGAGGTGATTGCTGCCCCTAATCCGATGTTCCAGTCGCTCCATGTTTTAAGTAGTTCATAGGATGCTAGGCTTGCTAGTCCTGAAACAGCAACTATTGCCAGGGTTATTGGGTTCAGGAGGGTTATTTGCCCTGTGAGAGATAGGATGAGTGCTAGGGCGACTCCTATGGTTGCTCCGACTAGGAAGCGGTTTGTGGTTGTTTCTCTGCCTATTAAGAGGGCTGCACTTCCCCCTATGAGGCATACTGCCAGGGAGAGTAGCATAGAGTCTACGGTTATTCCGTTGATGAAGAGGATCATGCCACTGGCGAATAAACCAAGTAGTGTCGCTTTCTGTAGTTGGTTTGCTTTATCCCAATACTCCGCTAGTTTGTTTATCATCTTTTTTCCCTCTATATTTTGTTCTTTTTTACCAAAATTTCAATTTTAGATTGCTGTCTTCTTGCACGGTTCGTATGTAAAATAGTAGGAGGATTGTTGTTAGTGTTGTTGCGATAAGCCACAGTGGAGCGTCTCCGAGGAATGGTAGGTTTATGTTGATGTCCATGTAGGGTATTGTTGGTGTGGTTATGTCTAGGAGGGGTATGAATCCTGTGTCTTTTTGGCTGCCGTATCTGGGTTGTGTTGTTGGGGTTATCCCCTGCCTTTGTAGTTCTATTTCGGTGCAGTAGTGATCTCCGCAGATGTGGGTCTGGACTAGTGCTGTGTTCACGTCGAATGTTGATGTTCTTTGTGTCACCCACCCCAGTGCATCCTTGACTCCGATTGAGAGGGTGTTTTCACTTTCCTCAAATTCAATTTCTTGGGTTTCTGAGCAGGTGAATGATGTGTTGGTTACGAAGCCGTCTAGGGAGTAGACACATGTGATGCTTGATGTAGCATCCGCCGCTGTGCTCTCAACGGATATTCTCCGCGTATAGTATCTATGTCCCGCTACAGGCTCTGTGATTGATAGGGTGGGGGGTGTGGTATCCACCACAAAAGAGTGTGTTTCTGTGTTATTATTGTTGCCTGCTATGTCTTTCGCAGAGATTCGCAACACTTTATTACCATCTGTTGTAACGAAGGTTGTGTAATTACAGTCATATGATACGTTAGTCACCCACCCATCTAGGGAGTAAACGCACACCATGTTGTTGGTATCGTTTATGGTGGTGTTGATTGTTATATTGTTCACGGAAAATGATGTTGCAGTAGGTAGATTGATTGTTACGTTAGGATATATGTTGTCTATGGTGAAGTTTAATACAATAGATGAATTAACTCCTGCACTGGTGAAGTTATATGCAAAGATTGTGATATTATGGCTTCCGTCTGCTAGTGCGGTGCTGGTATTAGAGAAGGAGGTGATACCCGTGGCGTTTGTTGATTTATATATCGTACCGTTCGCATCGAACTCCCAGGTTATGTTAGAGGATTCATTCGTGATCCCGCTAATAGTTATGGGAGATGTGTAATTCCCACCCTCAACGGGGGTGGTGACAGTCAAATTCATGCTGGCGGAAGCCGTACTTATGAGTAACAGCGAAAAAAACAATACCCCAATGAGATAAGAACTGTTTTTCATATCGTTTAAAAATTAAGATAGGATAGAATAAAAAATGATTGGTGAGGATGACTAACACTAAAGGTGGAAAATGGTAAACCAGTCTATTATTTTATCGATCAATGATTTCTGTTTATGGATCATTATTGTTGGTTGGGTTGTGGGGGGGGTGGTAATGTTTATCAGGGTGGTGGTTGTCACAGGTTCTCCGCCTATGAAGTACACCGGCTCCATCGAGGCATATGTTACAGGGGTTGCGTTAGGGGGTGGGGCTTCGACAACGGGTTCAGGTTCTATGGGGGTTGGTAGGGGTACGTAGACAGCTTCTGGAACATACGCTAGCCTCAAGGTGATTGGTCTGATTATTTGCACGGGGGATGTGTCGATCCGCACATCAGCCTCCCCCTCATATCTTGCGTCCGCCCACGTGATCTGTATCAGTATCTGATCTCCTGTCTTGTATCCTGATGGGAAGTTTCCTGCGTCGATGTTCTCATAGTAGCCTGATGTCGCTACCACATCCATTATCGCTTCCCCGGTGCGTTGGTTTGTTGCCAACACAGGGGCTCCCACGACGTAATCTCTCCCGTTGGGTTGGTAGACTATTCCCGTCATTGGGTGAGGTAGGTTTAACGCTGATGTTGATGGGATTACTATAGCTATTAAGCATGTGAGTATTAATATTTTTTGATATGTGTTTTCCATTTTTTTTTCAGTTATGCGTCCAATTCCTTGTTTGATTGAGCCAAACGAAATATCCTTTACCTCCCACCACGGTGAAGTTGTTCAATGGATTTCCTTTGAGGTGGGTTGTGAATCCTGTTGCTGGCTCGTATTTGCTGATGTATGATGAGGGGATGTCGATGCAGACGGCTTCTGCTGTTGTGTTTGTTACTTCATTAGCCCATGCTATGATGTTCCATCCTTCCTCCAGTTCCACGGTTATGTTTTTTGTGGGAGATACTAGTGCGTCGCCTGTTTGCAGGAATGTTGTTGCCTGTGAGAGGTGGATGAAGTATCCGTATCCGAATTTTATTGGGAATATGTTGAAGGGGAGTCCTTTTATGTGGCTGTGGTAGTTTCCGCCGGAGTAGTTGGATGTTACCGTGCAGCCGGTTATGTTCTGGCATATTGTTTCTGCGGTGTAGGTTCGGTTTCTTGTTAAGCCTATGATGTTCCATCCAGCTGGCATGGAGACCGTGGGTGATAGTATCTGTATTAGGTAGGTTAGGGAGGTGTTCTGGTTTGTTGCGTTGTCTGTGCAGGTGATGTTCCAGTGCAGTGTGCCGTAGGATAGTGTTGCGTTGGCTGTGATGTTGGTGATTGTGTTGTTGTCTGCGTAGATTTGACCGTAGGTTATTCCGTCCACGGTTAGTTCGCAGAGCATGTTTGTGTCTATGTTGTCTGTTACCGTGAAGTTGAATGTGGGCGTCTGGTTGTTTGTTGATGTGCCGTTTGGTAGGTTGAGTTGGATGTGTGGTTTGATTGTGTCCACGGTTAGGTTCCATGTTTTTGAGGTGTTGGTTTGGAGTTCGTCTGAGCAGGTTATGTTCCAGTAGTGCACTCCGTTAGGGAGGCTGTGGTTTGCTGTTATGGTTGTTGGAGTGTTGTTTAAGGCGGTTGTTTCGCCGTATCCTGCTCCGCCGATCAGTAGTTCACATGATAGGTTTGTGTCCATGTCGATTACGGTGAAGTTGAAGGTTGGTGTGTTGCTGGGGGCGTATGTGTTGTTGGGGGGTGAATTCAGCGGTATTCTTGGTTTGGTTCGGTCTACATATATGTTCCGTGTTAGTGAGGTGTTCTGGTTTCCGGCGTTGTTTGTGCAGTTAACGTTCCATGTGTGGTTTCCTTCAGCGACTCCCGCAGCCTGTAGGAGGGTGTTGGTGTTGTTTTTTGTTGATGCATTTGTGTCTGCGAGCACGTTGTCGATGTATAGTTTACAGTTTTCTGTCGCGTCTCCGCCGGTGTATTTGAATGTGAAGTTGATTGGGTTGTCGAGTGTCCAGTTATTGTCTGCTGGAGATATTAAGGTTATTGATGAGGGTAGAGTATTTAACTCTATTGTTCTGGTGGGTGTGTGGTTCAGGTTCCCTGCACTGTCGTTGACTGTTGCATTCAAGTAGTATACTCCATCCGACAGCCCGGTGAAGTTCGTTAGGAAGGGTGAGCTGCCTGAGGTGTTGCTGTCCACTAACCCGCCTGTGGAGTTATACAGTGATATGTTTATGAGATCTATGCCGCTCCCAATATCATGTGCGGTTATGTTGACTTGGATGAAGCTTTGAGGGTGGTTGCCTGCTGCCGTGGTTGATGTGTTGAACGCTATGTAGGGAGGTGTGTTGTCTATGGTGAAATTACCTATTAATGTTGAGGAGCACCTGCTTGTGTTATCGCAGTTCGTAAGGTTCATCCTGTACGTTCCGTCTGCGACGAGGCTGCTATTGAATGAGACGTTAATCATTGATCCATTATCGCTGAAGCTTCCGTTTATTGTGTAATTAAAGCTTCCGTCAGTATTCCTTAAACTTAAATTTCCTGTGACAGGTTCCCCGTTTGGGTCTTCTCCAAGTAAACATCCAATGTCAAACACCCCGGAATAAGTCCCGTTTTTATTTGTGTCTCCGTCAATATGATTTATTGCAGGAGTTCCTGGAGCTTCAGGCACCACACCAATAGAATCTTTTGTTAATCCACTCCATCCGCCTGTTTTCGCTGTACTATTATCTATAGAATAAATTTGATAAGTTAAAATATCCACAGCATCATGGACGGCAGCAGCCCATACTACTCCTGTCCCATTATGAGCGGTGAAAGTTATTCCATGATCAGAGCTAGTATAAAGTAGCCCTGAATTATTGAATGAAATATTCCCTATTAATGTTGTATTATCGCTGTATCCTAATTTCCAGGCGTTAGCTAAATTTGCACTGCTTCTCCAAATTACAAACATTTCTTCTTCAACTTTTACTCCACCAACAGTCATATTTTCATCAATAAACATAGAAAAGCCATGATAGCATGCATTCCCTTTGCAATATGTAAAACTGTCATCTCTGTCAACACTACCGAAATATACACAGTTTGGAGAGGATCCCGTAGTTACTCCGTCGGTTTCTTTGCTGCTATTGCATAAATATCCTAATGTATCTCTAACCGCCCCCGTGTCGTTTATGTAGGTGTGTATTATCAGCGTAGCATTCGCTTCCAATTTAGGCAGATATATTTTGCTGATAACGTGATTCCCCGTGTAAACATCCAAATAATTCATTTCACTATGTTCTAAGCTATTTTTATCCAGAGCCCAGAAGGAGTGGAATAAACTATGAATATCCTGTTTTGTGAAGGTGAAATTCACACAATATCCTGCCGCACACGTGCCATTATAAGTCATGTTCATGTGGCAACAGCCAATATCGTGAAAACTCCACTCCCAGATATTAGAGAATAAGCCCTCATACCACTCGCCCTCATTTCTATGCTCTGCACGTTGCATGTCTAAATACCCGTCTGCTTTAGTGTTTGACGGGAATCTCCAGGAAGCATTCATGCATCCAGAATGGTTTAATGTTAATCCAATACCCAAAGCACTAAGATTAAATCCTGTCGCATCTTCACAGTGGACTTTCACTACAAAAGAACCATTTGAGCTGTGATTCAAATCTCCAGGAGTTTGTGAGATGATCGTGCAAACAGGAGGGGTTGTATCCACCATAAACGTTCTTGCCACGGATTGATTTGTACGCCCATCCACCGTGCAGTTGATGTACCAGTTATAGTGTCCATCAGATAGTGTGGTGTTAGCAGTTATTACAGTATCTGTGTTATTGGATGTGTTACCATCAGCAATCGACCACCACATAGCCTCCTCCGCAACACCCTTAGTCACTCCAGAACTCAATACACTCCAGCCCACACCATCAAAACATGAGAAAGACCAGCTCCCCGCATCAGCACTATTATCATACACCCTAAGCTGGAGAGGATTCTGGTTCCAACAGCCAGCAGATAAGCTGAGATTATATGCCGCACCCACAGCCCGCTTAACCTGCCATAAAGAATTACTCGTCGAACCCGCGGGCTTAGAGTAATTAATGTAGAGATAATCCCCCAAGATACTACCATAACCCGCAGTCGACCAATCACCATCAGTAACATTAACGACACCCGCACCCCACCCGCTTGTATTCACATACGTTCCAGTGTTCAAGCCACCACACGCAGTCGACTCATTAGCTGACTCCTGATAACACCAATTCTCCACCCTACCATACCCCGAATCATTAATAAACAACTCACACGTGTATGTGCTTCTATCCCCCGACACACTGAAATTAAAATCAGGGATCACATCACCCAAGGAAGAGTCATCAAGCGGTGAATTCAGTGACACAGAAAATGCGGGAACATCCACCGTGAAAAACCTTGTTTCGCTGGTGTCCTCACCCCCCGCTGAGTCATTAGCCCAACCATAATGCTGATACTCCCCATCCGCCAAATTCGTGAGATTATCATAGAACCGATACTCCGTAGCATTATATTTCTGGAACTCACTCTGGTAATGAAGCCAGACTTCATCAGCGGATAAAGCACGATCATAGATGCGGACTTCGTCGATTGAGCCGTTGAAATTTTGTGCACCCGAAGACGCAGCTCCTACTGTGACCTTTTTAGTAGGATTATTCTTCATCTTTTTTCCCGAAAAATCACATGTGGCTTGTTTCTTCCCATCAACGTAAACCCTTGCATACCCCTCAGAATAATCATAAGTTCCTACAACCTGATGCCATAACCCATCCGTAACATCAGTTGTTCCCAAACAAGAGTGGAATGCATCATCCCCATCCCTAATATAGAACCTTGATTTATCACCACTGTCTGACACTTCTATCCAGTACTGATCAAAACCGCCCTTTGACACAATCCAGCGTCTACCCGAAAAAGATGATTTTATCCATGCCTCAATCGTAACAGCATCAGTAATATTCAAACTACTATCATTCCCGCAGTCCACGTAATCATTCACTCCGTCGAAACTCATCCCCTGCCCGAACCTCCCCGCCACATAATGCGGGCAGCTTGAGTGGTTCCCGCAGATTTGGGTTCCGTTATGCATCGTGCCGTTGTTTCCGTATTGGCTGATGTCCATGACGTGGGTTTCGTTGTCGCCGATGGCTGAATTATTGTTGAAGTTCAAAGCCAGAACCAAGTCGTCGTCGTAGATTATTGAGCTGACATTCCGTGCCCCGCTAATATTGAATCTGAATGTGTCGAGGCTGTTGCTGGTGTCCGATATTGTGATTGAGTGGTTTATTTCTGTGTGGTTTGTTGAGATTGTGGTGCCATTTGTTTCGGTGGGGAGATGGTAGGATAATGAGATTTTGGCTGCTTCTGTTGTAAAATTCCACACACTCGACTTAGTCATATCAGTTCCGTCCGTGCAATTGACATAATAGGTGAATGTTGTGGAATAAGCTCCCACACCTGAATTGCAGTGTATTGTTGTGCCGTTTGCAACTGAGTTGTTCGTGCAGATTGCAGTATTATCTGAGTTATTATAAAGCACACAGTTTCCTGCTTCATTATCGACATCTGTATAGGTGTAATTTATGACTGCATTAAGGCTTACGCTTGTAGAGTTGTCTGCGGGGGACACAAGGGTTATTTGGGGGGCGGTATTTATTGAGCCTATTGTAAACACTCTCACTTCTGACTTATTTACGTTTGTTCCATCGCTTGCGTTCACATACCAACTATATGTCCCGTTTTTAATCCTATAACTATCCAGAACCTCTGATGCGGATAAAGTTCTATTCAATATACCTAACTCGTCTATGGTGCCGTTAAAAAAATCATTTGAATCACTTGTTGATGCTCCAATAACAATATCTTCTAAACTGCTTGAAATAGACATCGCAGGAGATACCACTCTTTCATCTTCCTTGACTCCATCTATGTACATGATAAGATTTGTCCCGTTATAGGTGACAGCTATGTGGTGTAATTCAGAGTCATCGAATGTGTTGTTCCCTATAACTGAATAGCTTTTATTTGTCCCTGAAATAGTGAACATAACACCTTTTACAAGCCCCATCATCTCATTTTCTCCCATAGGTGCATTAATCTGCAGTCTAAATGAAGCATTGTTTCCTTTAACTGTATCATACCTTAACGCCATACCGTGTGCAAGATCTTTTCCTCCATTAATTCCAGGGTTTTTAGTTGCCGTATGACCAAAATAGATGTATCGACCATCGTAACACCCCCCCTTGTACCCTTCAGTTGGTAATCCATCCACACTACCATAATTAATGGCATCCCATGAAGAAGATAAAGTATAATCTTTTGTGGTATCATACCGGAGTATATGTGGCTGTGAATCGGTACCATCATGATACTCTATAAAATAGATATATTTACCGTCGTATATTCCACCCTGTAAGTCTCGTATCGTTATCCCGTCTTCTGAACCAGCATCGTAAATCACCCAGTTCCCACCTGTATTAAAATCTCCGAATGTGTCATACCTCTGGATTCTTCCGTGCCATGTAACTCCAGCAGTTCGGTATGGAAGAAAATATATGTATCTACCATCTGTTGTCGCACTAATCCCACAACCGTCTTGTCCTCCACTTCTTAAATCCCAGTTTCCAGTGTCATTAAATACACCGGATGTATTAAACCTCAAAAATTCATCATCAAGAATGGTTGAATAATATACATACCCATTCACGTAAATGGTTTCATAATACCCATATGTTGGCTGTGAAACTCCGTCTATATTCCCAGTCAGGTTAACATAATCCCAACTTGAACTTAAGTTAAATTGTTTTGATGTATTGTATCTGATGAAATCAAAATGAACAACTGAACCGTTTCTTTTATATGGATTATAGTAAATAAACTCACCATCGAAAGTTGCACCATTAAATCCGTAACATTGATTATTGCAGTTAGATACGTTTTTTGCATCAAAAACATACCACGAACTTGTTTCATTGAACGAACCAGTTGTATCATATCTTGCAATATATGCTTCGAAATATGGAGTGTAATAGATATATCTCCCATCATAAACCATATCCCTATATGCTCCGATTGAATATGCTGTGGCTGTAGAAATATTAAAAACCTCCCAAGAAGAAAGATTCTTGTATGGCAGGGTGGTATCATATCGTATAGCTAATGTGTGGAAGTGTTGATAATCCCATACATTAGGTGTCCAATACACATACCTACCATCAAAAATGGGGTGGGGATACCCCTTCGTTCCGCTATACATTGAACCAAGGTTATATCCGCTTATGTTAGAAGCATTAAAGGCTTCAAACGGTAAGCTACTAAAGTTGTCTTGGATGTTCCATTTAGCGATAAGAGTTTCTATTGCTTGATTCTTTGAACCATTAACCCAAGCCATGACTGTGAAATTTTCTGTCAGTGTTAAATTTGATGTCCCAGCATTAATGTAGTCATCGGTTCCATCGAAAACATAACATCCCCCAAATTTACAACCTAAATTATCCCAGACTGCTCCAGATACTGTGCCGTTGTTTCCATTTCCAGAGAAGTCATAGACATGCGTGTTTGTTTCGCCGTACTTGGAAAGGTTATCGAAGTGGAAAAGGAATTGCAACCCATCTAAAGCATTAGAGATAGGCATAGCTGAGATGTTTAGTGATATCGTAGTATCATTTATTCTGTTTAAGGAGAGAGATAAAAGGCTGGTATTAACATAGAAATATACGTCAAGTGAATTAGATTTATCATCTGTTATTGTTGCATTTAATATGTAAGATAAGTTTCCAGATGAAGCGTTTGGTGGATGGTTCAAAACAATTGTTGGTTCAATAATATCAGCATCTACACTGAAAGTGTGGTTATTTGCGGCGAAACTACAGTTTGTTTCATTATTACAGCCATAGCAATTCCACTTATATTCCCCGTTTGGGAGGGATTTTGTAAACTTAACCGTTCCCGTTGAACCAGTAAGGGTTGAATTAGTCTCGTTTCTATGCCATCCACTCCAGTTACCCCACAGGCTTACGTTAACTATCGAGGAATCAGTGCAGGAATATGAGCAGTTAAATGTTATTGTTTGCACAGTTGAATTATATCCCTCTACGGGTGAATTTAAGGTGATTGAGATGCCTGGATTTAAACCTTGCGTGTCCTCCGATTCAACGTTTATCGTGGGGAGGTTTGGATAAACGTTAAAGTTGTTATCTGAGATATATATCTCATCAAAAGTTTCCGCTCCTGAACCTGTATTTTTATATATCGCAAAATATTCCACATCTGTTACTGTTCCCGTTGTTCCTATGGAGGTATCATTTAAGACTCCGTCAACATAAAATCCATCGCAAACCGTATCAGAACCTGTTGTATCACATCCCTTCAGCATGATATAATACCACTGTTCTCTTACCGCTGGCTTCACTGGGTGACTCACATCATCCTCCTTCCATTTTATCATTTCTGTTGAGTAAGAGATTCCATCAATAAATAATCTAAAAGCGTTTGTTCTAGCATTATCTTCGAGATACGCAACAGAAACGAGATTTGTTGTGGAACTCCTCCTCATAGCAACACCGAAATAGATGTGTTCAGAATCAAAGGCTTCTGGAAATCTAACACGGGCTACACCAATACCTGATTTAATTGAGTAGCTACCCAAATATTTTTCCCCAGATTCTATTGCATCCGAGGGAGTTAAGTATTCATTCTCATACCCTGTAATGTGCCCTAACTCGAAGCCGTCATACCATAGAAACACACTTGTATTTTTTGCATTAATGCTTCCGTCATCGGTGGTGTAGATAAAATAATCTCTATTAACTGTATTGTTTGTCAGGTTCACCAGGAAACGAATTGTATCATTAACATACGACTTAACTGATTGTGAACCGTCTCTCTCGAAATGCCATTCCCAATCCTGCTCAACCCATGTTCCAGAATTATTATAAAGCACTGCTAACGCGGGGGTGTTTGATCCATTCAAATTAGATATATTTACGGTTATCGGCTGCAACGTATGCGTTGCATAGCTTCCAGCATACGAAATATTTAACTGATATTCATAAGCATACGAGAGGTTCCACCACGCACTTGCAGTCGGAACTAAGGAAACACAAAGCATACTCATAACTAGAAAACAGATTCTATGATTTGATTTCATTCTACATTATATTATATGTAAAATACATAAAAAGCAGGATAGTGTCAGAGGGGGTGAGTGATATGTTTACGACATGTGGGTGGGAAAGCCCACGAGCTTTAAGCCTAGGGTAGCTTACTTTTCTTCCTCTTCGATTATTTCATCCCCTTCGCGAACCGTAGTCCCCATCCTGCCACTGCTTCAGGGAAGAATGCTAGCAACAGTACGCCTACGACTGCGATTATGCCTCCGAACAGGATCCCGATCCAGAATGTTGTGCATATCGTCTTCCAGGTTATTACTGCTACAATACTGGATATTGTTGCTTGTGTTGTTCTACCTAAGTTCATGTTTCGTGTGGTGCTGAAGGCTACCAGTCCGGAGATTAATCCAAGACCGAGGGATAGGAACCACATGAATGTTCCTAGGGGCAGCCCAAGCATTGCTGCAATCTGGAAGGGGAATGATTCTGTTGCTTCACAGGTTAGGAATCCGGATTGTATGTCTGGTAGTTCCATTCCAGCAAGATCCATGCCGACAGGTATTAGTGCGAAGATGGCTGCGATGAGGATTAGTGCCATCCTGCGTCTTGCTTCGGTGAGGTTCATGGATTCTATCAGGTATTTCCCCAGGAGGAATCCTGTTGCTGCGAATATCATCATCCAGAGTATTGGGAGGTCTATTGTTGGTTTCGTTGTGCACTCATGGTCTCTGGCTACCTGGTTTGGTCTGCATTTCAGTTGCTTGCAGTAGGTGTTGAGCATGCTGTCCATGATGCATGTTTCATCGCCTTCGCAGGGTTCGTGCGTCATTATGCTGCATTTGGTGGGTTCTGTCCCACATACTCCGTTCACGCAACCATATCTGCATGATTCGATGGGAGCCCACCCCTTCCCGTCCATGCTGCATTCGACCACGTATTTGTTGTCTTCAGAGCACATTCTTGCTTTGGGCGTGCATCCTACGAAATTCTTCCAGCCGCAGTAGAAGGTGTACTTATCCAATACGTCTGATTTCTCGGAGGCGTAGGCTGTCACCGTGCATTTGGTTTCTATGTCCTCTTTTATGGTTTCTGTGAGTGTGAGGGGGATAGATAGTATCTTCATTTCTTTTGCGTCATACATCTGCCGTGGAGTGTATCCTGCAATCTCCGTGTCTTCACATGATACCACTGTTGTTATAGCTCCTGCCTGAGATGCTTTATTCCGAACCCCAACATATAGTGTTCCTCCGCTGGCTTCCGTATTGTCCGGGTCACAGTAGGTTTTGTCTTTTATGATCTCGGGCTCCGGGAGGTGGTAGGCTATGCCTAACTCATCCGCCAGAAGCCGTAGGGTGAAGGATGGAGCGGCTATCGGCTGGGTTACTGCTATGGTTGCCGTGTCTCCAACGATTCTTTGGGTGCCGTGTATCTTCTCGTCGGAGCATGTGAGAACCCTAGCTTTCTTGTTCGCCTCATTTATGTCTCTCGCTAGTGTGCCGGCGTTGCAGAATGCAGGTAAGGGGGATACGTCAAGATGCCCGCACTCCCGTATATCGCGTTCCACCTGATTCCAGTAGAATAGATAATCCCTGTACGTGTCCTTGTTTGCTATCCTCCACACATCATGGAATACTGGGATTTTATCCCCGAATACGGGGCATTGCATTCCAGTCCAGAGGCTTCCCACCCAGGAGACGTGCCCTATGTTCCCGAATGTTGCGGAGGTTTCGTCTGCTGAGGATATTGTTTCTGTTATCGGGCTTCTCCCATCCACCTTCAACGTCATCTGCGTGCTCCATCTTTCTCTGGGAGTGGGTATTGAACCAACGTATCCAACAATCTCTTTCCGTATGCACCACACATGCAAGTCATTTGCTACCAGGATATAGCCCCCCCCATCATTCGCACACGCTCCAGTAGCACCCCCGGGAGTGAACAGAAAATCCGTTGGAAGTTTCTTCCATAGGATAGTATATTGATTCAGTTGAGCGGATTTCTCGAACCTGTAATCGCAGAAGTCATACATGTTCTCCACGGTGAACGTGAACCCCTTCCTTGCATGACCCACCTCAGAGGCTATTGCCTCGGGGGTGACGTAACTGGTTGTTCCCTTAAGATACTGCCCCCCGCCAAATACCACGAAATTAACCAACCACGCACTTTTCCCATGGAATGCGGGATCATCGGTGAGATAATTCACATTACTCAAAGAGAGAACAGCCATCTGAGAGACATCAAACGGGAGGAAGCATGAAACCGCAGCATATAGAATAGCCCCCAACACAAGAAACAACAACACCTTCCCAGTCTTTCCGAGATTATTCCATGAATCCATCATCCACCCCATATAGGTCTCATTGTTAGTTTTCCTGTGAGAATTTCCCCTCTTTTTTTCAGCTTATCCCTGATGAAACAGACGCATCGATCCCCCCTCATGTTCTCTTCCAGCCCGCCTAGTTCTTCGCAGACGCATAGCAGTTCGTCGCATCCGGCTTCCATCTCTGATTTCCCTTTCGAGCCGTATAGGCACATCTGCAAGGGTTCGTCAAACCATTTCCCTCCACCTCCGACACATTTTGATTTTTTCTCGAACACCGTTATTGCCTCAATACGATTATTAGTATGGTGATTAATATGACGGTTGCTCCTAGTATGATCATCCAGAGAGGTATTTCTTCCTTGCTGCATTCTTTCCACACTCCGCCAACGCATGTCTGTGTTCCTGTCTCCCCTGAGGCTGTTACACAGGATCTCACATCACCTGTGGTGCAACTTACCGTGCATGGGCTCCATCGTCCATCAATCCATGTTGTTTGACCTATTTCCCCCTCAGAGGTTAGGCAGGGTTTTATCTCTCCCAGGGTGTGTTTCTCTGTCGTTGTTGTGATGGATGATGTTGTGGTTGTTGTTTCTGTCAGGCATTCCCCGCTCAAGCACCCTAGCGGACAGTATTGTTTCGTAACGTCCTTGCAGTCTTGGCTCACATAGGTTCTGTAGGATTCCTTGCATACCCACCCCTCCACGCAGGTTTTGCGTGTTGTTGAGGTTGTGGAAGATGTTGTAACCGTCTGATATAATGTGGTGGTTGTGGTTGTAGTAAATGAGGGTCTCGTTGTGGTTGTGGTCTCTGATCGGGGTATGCACCGCCCGTCCACACACCCGTAGGGGCAGGTGTGTAATTTATATCCCGCTGTTTCATCCGTTTTGCAGTAGTGTTCCCTTAAGAGCTCACCGTAGCAGAAATCAGAGAACACTCTCCCATGCCGATCCCTAACAGTTCCCTTCTCATAGTATGCTACATTACCCCCATCCGTGTCCACGCATGCTGGTTGTGTGGTCGTGGTTGTTGTAGGCTCAGGCAAGCCACCGGCGGGGACTTCAATCTGCACCCTCCGGACAACATCCTCCGTCAATAGACCGGATCGGATTGTGAAAGTGGTTTCTGAACCAACCACAATACCCCCCTCCCCCCTCGCACCTTTAGCAACTGTTACGTCCACGTCCTTATCGCAGGCAACATACGCTGAAACCTTGCCCGCGGAATTCGTTGATTCAGTCAGCGACAACATCCCCTGATCAATCCCAACATTCACGCCAGGCAACGGTTGCTTCGTGTCCGAATCAATCAACTGAAGCTCTATAGAACATTTGGGTCTACATATACAACATAAGCTTGAGTAAGTATCAGGCAAATAATCAGGTGAAGCACTCATATCACACCAACACGCACTAGGGACGGCTTGAGGAGGGAGAACACCACATGTTTGAACAGCCACAGCACCACACGATTGACAGAATTGATCACACGTTGAACCCGGCGACGACACAACACCCACAGAAACCTGGAACATTGGAAGAAACTGGAGGATCACAAATCCCATAACTCCGATAATTGAAAACCCAACAACATTCTTCGCCGTCAAATACCCCCTTCCATAAAGCAATCCAAGGAATCCGCCAACAAACATGTAAAACACTGCCGTGGAAAAAATAGGTGCAAAAAAAGCAGACACCAACACCGCCACATCAAAAATGAGTGTTCCAACCAGGAGGATGATTGGGATTGAAATCAGGGGAAGAGTGATGAAATTCAATTCATTCACATATGAGTATGATAAAGAGGTCAATGCACCAAACAACAAACCATAAAGTGCCCACTTCTGCCAACTAGGGAGTTTCTCGAACCTAGCCCAAATATTAGATAACCTAACCATTTTTTTGTCACATCATCCCATATATTTGTTCTAATGCAGTTACCAGAACCATCCGTTGTGCGGCGGAGAAGGTGTGTCTGCTTGGCTCTCTGTTCGCATCATCATAACTCTTGATTCCGTCGTCAATAACTCTCCGCAAGACACGTGTATCGTGGGAGGGTACATTGCATGCGTTACTGAATTCCTCCATTTTGCGTGAGATATTATTGACTCCGAATAAGTTGAGTTTGAGTTTGTCTAATGAGTCGTCTACTTCCAATGCACGTCTCGCACAGTTCTGTGTTCTTGCTGTCATTTTTTTTTTTGATATTATTGTGTGCTGATGCCTATCTTTGAGTTATGTAGCATGTCTTCTAGTATCTCGTCTTTTTCTATGGCGTCTCCCCCGACATCCTCTATCGGGATTTCCAATGTGGCTTCAACCACGCCTCCGGGTTGGGTGATAAGCCAGTAGACCTCGCATCTGCCTTCTTCTTCGCTGCATTCCACGCCGGAGTAAAAAACATCTGTGGCATCCATCTTTTTCTATATGTGTGTTGAGATTATTATCGGTTCTAGCACGCAGTTTGTTTGTGCGTAGTTGCATCCTGCGGGGCATTGTTTGTAGGGCGTCCACTTGTGGTTGTCGCAGACGTATAGTGTGTCTTCTATGCATTTAGTTCCTTTCTCGCAGTCCTGGTATGCTGGTTCTTCGGGTATTTGGGTGCATGAGGTTCCTTCATCATTACATCCTTTCTCGCAGGTTGTTAGGTGTAGTTTGTTGTCGTCTCCGCACATCCACAGGAATCTCTGGTTGCATTTCGCGTCTCCTGTTTTTGCACACATGATGTTGTTACAGTCCGCGATCTGCCCGACCACGCAGAGTGCGTAGTTGTCTGGGCTTCCGAGATAGCATGAGCAGGTTACAACAACCCCCCGCGTTATGGCGTCTGAGTCTATGTTCTCGTAGACGAGGGGGATGTATTGTAGCAGGGAGGGAGAGAGGACAGTTCCCATGGCAAGGAGCATTGTGGCAAAGGATAGGGCATTCAGCACTTTATGATCTATTCCCGTCCTCAGTTCATCGTATTTTATTATATATAAGAGGGTGAGCGAGAAGATGAGTAGTAAACCCATGTTGGGGATGCCTGCTAGGTGCTCTGTACTGAAGGTCACAGCATAAGGTTTCTGGATTAATCCCATGAAGCTGGATAGCACATACGTTGATGTGGCTGTTCCAATCAACAAGTTTAGTTTAGGGAGGTACGTCCAAAACGCTGCGAAAAACTTGGTGAAATTAGATAAGTCCATAATAGAGATTAAGATAATAGCACATAAAAGATTATTAGTGATGATTAAGGAGAGTAAAAAATAAAAAAAAATAAAAAAAGATGTGGGGTTTATTCCACATGCAGTATCGCTGTTCCTTGTTTCGCTCCGGTTATGCCTACGTCAGCATTCAGATCGCTCTGAAGTCCTACAATAGATCCCGGTATGGGACTTATGAAGGTTGCCTGATCCTGTGCGAAGTAGCCACATTTGTCCACGGTCTTAAAGGTTATGTTCTCTTCACTTCCTACGTGTCCTGGGTTCACTCCCGTCAATGCTTTGATTACAACATCGTATACTGCTGAGTCATATGTGTCTAGGCTCACACCCAAATCATATGCTACGTCGTATGTGTTGAAGACGGTTGGTACGCCCGGTAGTTTGGTTGCTCCAACGACAGTTATAGACTGGAACGCTGATGTGTTGTAGTCGACTAGTTCCACGAGATCCTGTGCTGCTGCATCGCTTGAGTTCTCCTGCACCTTAAGCTTCAAGAAGGTGTAGGTTTGACCCTTACCCATTGTTATGTTGTTGTCTGACTCTGTGCCGGTTGTATCCCAGATCACTGTTTTTATGCTTCCCTGTACTTTAGCCTCCGCAGAGGTTGGTATCTGTGATCCCGTTGGGAATATGTACTCAGATACAGGATATATGTCGCTGGTAGATCCGTTATCCAGGTGGTAGATCACCTTCAGCCTCTTACCGCAGGGGACGTACTCTGTTACATCCGCTGATGTTGAAGTCAATCCAGCAATCCGCAGATACTTCCCTGTCTCAGCGTCGAATGCCTTATACTTGACCTTCAACTGATCAAAGGCGTCCTCAGATAAGGAATCGTATACCGCAGTCAGCATCTTTGTTTCCAGGGTTCCTGGACACAAAATAGCTTCTTCGGGTTCTGGTTCAGTGCCGCCCTCAGCAGGTGCTACATCCCCAGTTGCTGGAGGTGCACTCGCACAGGGTGGGCAGACTCCACCACAGTCTTTTCCTTCTTCACATGCTCCATCGTGACAGTTCTTTATTCCATCATAGCAGGTTCCGACAGTAACCGCCTGCTCTTTTGTGAGCTGGGGGATACCGTAAAAAACCAACAGACCTGCTACAAGCAGAACAGCCAACGCCTGTATTCCAGTTCTTTTTGTTTTTTCTTCCATTTCAAGTCACCCTCTATTTCGTTTATACCTCCTCGCCTTCACCTTTTCGCCGCCCCTTAATGAAAAAACCCATGCAGGTTACTTGGAGGTTGAGAGTCAGGACAGCTACTGACATAGTATAAGTATATGGTGCAGATAGATATTTAAGGTTATTGCTGATGATTGCCACCACTAATCGCTGATTTTGTAGAGAATAAATAATGTTAGAAGAACCGCCGCTACCGTAATAGCGAAAACAATCTCATCAGTTAACTCAACCTTCTTCGGAGCATACGCTGGCGTGATCCCATGATCAACGACAATAGGATGGGGCTCAAAATATCTCACCGTGGGCGGGGGCACGATTATCTGAATGGTTGTTGTGGTGGATGAGCGGGTTGTTGGGGGTGTTGTTGATGTTGATGTTGTTGATGTTGTTGTTATCGGAGCAGCCAAACACACACCCCCAGAACACCCAGCCGGACAATCCATCACCTTACTATAGCTCCGCCTCTCCTCACATAAGTAATCACTACACCTATACCTTATCCTATGCCGGTACACATCCCCGCCCTTACAGAAGGGGCTACTGAATCTGACATCAGGACAATCACTATTGCTCTTACACTCCCCGAAACACGCACCATCCTTGCAACCATACAAACACTTCATCACAGTTACCGGCGACTTCTGCTGCCACCCCTGAGGCGTGTATTCACCACCCCGACACTCCATAACCTTCCAATAACTCCCAAACAAATCACTGCACCTATCGCAGACACGATAACCAGCATCCTTACCAACACACAGAAAAGAACCGCCCTGACAAGAAGCAAAAAGAGGACTGCATGAAAAACTCAAGACTCCAACAAACAACAAACACAAAACAACCCCCGATAATAGGATGATACGCCCCTCATCTTGCATTTTACGACATGTGAACGGGAAAGCCCACCATCTTTAGTGGTGGGATGAAAGCGAACTTGTTAATATACTTTGAATCTAATAAATAACTATAATGGAGTTGAGGAACTACAAATATCGATTGTATCCTTCCAGAAAGCAAGTAGGGCGACTGTATTCTCAGTTTGATTTGTGCTGTGAGCTGTATAACACGCTTCTTGAGCGATGTAAAAAGGAGTATAAATCTGAGGGCACATCGCTTAGTACCAAATCCAAAATGTGCCAGATAATCAAGGAGGTCAAGGACTCCGACACGAAGTTTAAACAGGCTCATTCTCAGGTTCTCCAAAACTGTGCTGATCGACTTTCTAAAGCCCACTCTAATTTCTTCCGCAGAGTCAAGGAAAAGCAAGCAGGCAAGCGGATTGAGGTCGGTTTTCCCCGATTCAAGAAGCGGGTTCACTCCATAACATACCCCCAGTCCGGCTTCAAGTTTCTTTCCGATAAAAGACTTCATGTCTCCAAAGTAGGGAACATACCTATCGTTTTGCACAGAGCCCCGAAGGGTAAGATCAAGACCCTCACCATAAAAAGAAACAGGATCGGGCAGTGGTTTGCTTTCTTCGCCTGCGAGACGGAGGTTAAACGGAAGCACCCGCATCCCGAAAATAAGATAGGTATTGATGTCGGCTTGGAGAATTTCGCCACTCTGAGCAACGGAGACACAATCGACAATCCACGCTTCTTGATCAAGTCCGAGCATAGGCTGAAGATACTCCAACGCAGGCTGAGCAGAAAAAAGAAGGGGTCTATGAATCGAAGAAAAGCCGTCTACAAAGTAGCCAAGTGTCACATCAAGATTGCCGATCAGCGATCGGATTTCCTGCACCAACAGAGCAGAGTCATCGCTAACAAGTACGGATTCATCGGCGTCGAAACCCTCAACATCAACGGAATGCTCAAAAATCATTGTCTTGCTAAACCTATTGCGGATGCAGGCTGGGGCATGTTCTTGAATATGCTGTCCTACAAGGCTGAAAGTGCTGGAGGACGGGTCGTCAACGACAAGCCATTTGCCCCGACATCCCAGACATGCCCCGAATGCGGTAGGAGAGTTCCCAAAGACCTCTCTGTTCGAACCCATAATTGCGTTTGTGGATATGTCGTTCATCGTGATGTTGCCTCTGCGAACGTGATACTTAATGATACGGTAGGGCTGGACGAGCCCGAACCCAACGCCTGTGGAGATCCGACCACTACTGGCGGGCATAAAGACCTGCCAGCAAGCCGAGTCGCTGAAGCAGGAACTATATTCGGCAAACCTCAACTCCATAATTGAATTTGCCGTTGGAAGCCCCTTCCAAATTCATCAGAATTTGGTGGGGGAGGATGTCACCTGCCATTCATCAATCTTCCTCTTCAGGCTCGAACACGTGTTTTAGGAAGGATGCTAGGTTGTCTACAGGTCTCCAATCTCCAGCAAGAGTTCCTACCTCCCGCATACCCGACATGTCCCAATCAGTGTGATAGTAGTTATCTACATCTTCTTTGCTAATGAGGTGGAGCCTCTTTCCTTGCCAACCCGCATCCTCCACAAGCTCCACATAATTCTTGCTCACCCCTTTAAGGGCGTTGAAGAAACCTCGCTTCTCTAAGTTATTTCTACTGACTTCATCGGGCAACACACACACCGTGCCTTTGGCGGTGAGTCTCATCTTTCCTCCGAGCACACTACAATCCTTCCTAAATATCTGATTTACGTTCACCATTTCTTTCTCACCCGTTTGCTTTTTTCTTGATTTCTGCCATGATCTTATCAGCATCTTCTCCTGCGAATATTCTCTTAGCGGCGTCCACGAATAGATAATCTTCAGGCGTTGCCTCAGACGGATCCTTCCCAGTTAAGGCGGTGAATGCATATCGCCCTGGATCACGGTATTTGAGTGCTAGAATCTCTGCAACAGCCTTGACTTTTTCCTCATCCTTTTTCTTGACGAATAGAGAGTACCCGTTCGAGAATAGGTTGCTGCTTCTGGTGAAGGCTCTGGCGTAGGGTATCATTTCCTCATCCAGTATTTCCATCATATCCTTATCGAATTTCTCCAGGTCTTGTGCGTCTTCACTATAGGATAATATGTTATCGCTCCATGCCTCGCTCCAATCCTCTGACTCAATATCGTAGTAGCCTCTCCATGGATCAGTGCGATGCCATTTCGGCTTAAATTCACCTTCCGTCATGTTCTGGTAGTGTCCTATGAGATAAGGTTGGTCGTCCTCCCAGTAATCGGTGTTCTTGAATATTACTGTCGCCGCTGGTTCATCCAGATCATATTCAACAAGCGATGATGCTTCCTCTCCCACCGCCTTCAACATCTTCTTAACGTCCTCTGAAGTCATTGATTCACCATCAAATAGGGGTTCAGCAATCTTGTTTTCAATATCGTATCGTATTCTCTCTTCCCAGTCACTTATGTTACTGTCTGGAGTCCAGTCCACACCAAAATATGCCCTATTATTTTTGAAGAAAGACAGATATGCTTTCTCTATCTCCTCCTCTTTATCTGATCGTATAACCGGTATGGCTTTTTTAGCATCCAGTTTCGAATAGAAGTCCTCAACATCCCCGATAGAGGTACATGATATCTTCTCAAGATACTCCCTCACAGTTCCGCCCGTAAGTGTTTTCTGCACAGGATGCACCCTGTGACCTTTGCTAATAGCACATGCAAATGAACCATCCTCCGAGAAAGAGCTATCCTCAGGGATATGATCTATCACCACAGACTCAATCCGTCTTTTAGTTACCTTAGAACCATCCTTCAACTCAATATCACATGTGAAATTATACCCCTGCTTCCTACAGGCTATCCCGCTCACAATTTCCAGCCGATCCACTTTATTCTATTGTGCTCTCTTCTATGGGTGAGGTGAAGGCATAGGGAACCTCCTCGCCAACCACCGCAGCATTATATTGCTTTATTAGTTCTATTACCGCTATGCCTACTTCCTCCTCTTTTGTGTCATGAAATTGAATATTTATTGCGGTGTTCTTTTCTCTCAAGTTCCTCCAACTGCCTAACACATCATATTTTGTGTAGGCTTTAAGGAAGTCATAGTGATGCTCTTTCCCCTTAGGAACTATGATTGTAAGCTCCTCCTTATCTCTAGCCCGTGAAGGTGGTTGGAAAAGCAATCGATTTATCTCCTCCTTAAGATCTTCCCCAGTACAAACATGGTTTGTTGCCAAACACTTGGATATCTCCCTCATATTCACACCCCACCCTCTGGAGGTCTACGCATCAACGATTCCGGTAACATGATTAGTGGCGTCTGCGGCTTCTTTTTCTTAAGCAATAACGCCAGCACTATGAGTATAACGCATGCTGCGACAGCTATCATCAGGTAGTCGGTTGCTTTAAGTTTTTCTTCCACCGGCGGAGCGGGTGCTTCAGGTTCCTCCACTATGCCCGGGACGCCGGGTGTGGGGAAGTAGGGTGCAATCTCCGGGGGCAAGGTTACAGTGGTTGGTGTGGTTGTCGTAGTTGTTGTCTCATGGAGGGGGGGTGTTGGAGGGGTTGTTGTGGTTGTGGTTGTTGTTGTGGTTGTGGTTGTTGTTGGAGCGTTCTTGCAGCTTCCGCTTACGCAACCATATGGACAGTGTACGACATTAGTCCACGCACAGGTTTGGGTTTGATATCCCCTAGTGTTGGCGTCTTTACATCTCCACGCAGCGGTGCATGCGTATTCCTGAACACATTCCCCGCTCACGCATTTCTTGCCCGCACCACAGAATGCCACATTAGACCAGGTGCAGTCTGACTTCAACATCCCTTTATGGTATCTGTCCTTACATGCCCACCCAGCAGGGCATTGTGCCGTGCTACAGTAACAGTTTGTTGAGCTTGAGCAGGAGCACACACCACCTTCACTATCACAAGTAGATACCGTAACCCATGCGGGAACGCTACCAACCACCTGGCATCTCTTGACTTTATTAACCTGGCACTGCATTTGTCCAACGGTGCACGCGGGATGCTCTCCACCACCAGGAACCAGGTAAACTTTTTTAGTGTTAACCATGCTCCCACCGTATTCGCCAGCGGTTAAATGCTCACTGCTATATCCTCCAAAGCCACCATAGTTCACATCAATACCGTAGGATGAGCCCTGTTTCCCGTCGAACACCACCCGCCCACTTGATCCTGTTGTTTTATAGGTTCGATCCTCAGTACCAGAACCCCTAAAAGCGACATTAATCCCACTAATAGGCTCTCCAGTAGTCTTATCATAAACCCACACAACAATAGTCTGAGGAGTAGTCCACCAAACAGCTAACCCGATAACCAAAACAACCGCCAATATCTTGAGAAAATTCTTAGTTCGATCATCCAAATCCATAATAATAAAGAATAGAACAACACCACATAAAAGATTATTACTGATGATTAAAGAAAGTAATTCTATCTTTCAGAGCCACATGTCTAGCAGTATGATCGATGCTGCTATTAGGGTGAGGAACATCACTATTGCTGGGACGCAGTATCCGTAGATATGTATATCATATTCAGGACATATCCGGCATTCTTCCCCACCCAAGAGGAGATATAAGAGGGCTTCCACGATATTCATCTGCCCTTTCGCTGAGGATTCCATGACTGCAAAAAACTCCTGTGCAGCGAATCCTGTGTTAGGGCAGCATTCCGTGTCCCGGACTACTGAGCCTTCCGGGCAGCATTCCTCGCCATCCCCTATTGTTCTCTCCTCAGGACAGCAGATGCCTTCGCTGGAGATTCCTATCGTGCCCTCGGGGCAGCATAACCCGTGAGATGCTATCGCCCAAGGAGGACAACATAAATCGCCCATTGCTATTGTCCCTATCGGACAACATAAATCGCCGAATAATTCGTAACCCTCCTCACAGAATTTTGTAGGGTCGCCCACGTTCGTTATTGTTTTTCCTAGAGCGACATAAGATATGTCGAAACATGCTAAATCTGCATTAGAAAATCCGTAGGTAAATCGAGGAGATCCAATAGGGTATTGGTATTTGTTTTCACCTATTTTCACGTAGCAGGTTGTAGCATCTTTGCGTATGCTTAAGGGGTACCATGTTCCCTCTTCCACTTTCTGTAGGTTAACTCCTGCTGGGGTTTGGAAACTCCAGTTGCATTGATCTCCTACAGCGTCTGTCAGTTTTATCACGAGAGTACAATCATCAAGCCATATTTTTCCTATGACTAGATAAGGTGATATTCTAATGTTAGTTGTTAGATAGTCTGGGTTTGCTGGGGGGGTGCTTCGATAGATATCAACCCATCCTGCCAGGTGAACATATTTTCCAGCAAGTGATGTTCCGATTGAACCATATGCAAGCAGATTGATTTCATTTGTGGTTTTCCATCCCGCAGTTAATAGGTCTTGGGGCGTGCTCATTCCAGTAAATTGTTCGGTAAAAATCGTTTGTACCCTCTTTTCAGATGTTACTTCGATATTTTGCCTTGCTGTAGGGACTGCTTCTGTTTCAATGGACATGTTAGTTATATAGCCCTGCCACCATCCACTGTCTCCTTCATCACCATAAAAAATTGAGGAGGATAGGATCATGTAACGATATTGGGTTGCTACAGGGATGGATAGTGTTCCAACAAGAGACCCTATTGTTCTATTTGGATCTGCGTAGATACTAACCGTGACATTTGTATCCGTTCCCACGAGGGTGAGATAATAGTTTTGTGAGTCGTTTAATTCATCAAAAAGTTCGGATAATTCCTCCCCATCTCCGCTTTCAAGGGATATATAATAACTTCCCGCGGGAGGGGTTACGAATAATCTGAAATCTTGGCTTCCTAACGATGAAATGTTTGATGTTTCAGAGGATAATGCTATGAGATTTAAGCCATCCATTATCGCATCCATAGCTTCTATGTTGAATGTCAGATTAATCTCCCAACTACTGAAATACGTCAACCCATAGTCACGATATATGTATGCTATCTCATCGTTAGTGCAGTTGAATGAGACCTTGGATGATGTTGCAGTTATGTGTTCGTTTGGATCAACCTCCGTGAAGGTTGTGAAATCCACTGTTGCTGTCGCTATCCCTGAGAACAATAAAAGAAGCCAGCAGGTGAGTATTATTTTTCTCATAGTTATTTATTCTACGGGATTGAATAAAAGAAGGGTGTCCGGGAGAGAGGATGTCACAATTGCCTCATGAATTCTATCGCATGTCTCTTGTCTTTATACTGTATCCACCCGTTATTTTTCAGTCGCATCATTTGTTTCTCCACCCTATCTGGTGTCATCTCAAGCGTGTGATAGAGGAATGCCTCCGCCTGCCGATACAACACCTTCCTTGGTTTACTATGTTCCTTTAGATAATAGAGTCTCCGATATATCACGTAAATGTTTGTGCTCAACCGGTAGAACATATCCCGTATAGCCCTATACAACCACCCCTCCATCTCCGCCCGAGTGTACTGTCGCACAGATCTGTGCAAGGATCTTATCGCTCTCGCATCCCGATTACTTGACGGAGTTATTACCGCAGTACCATGTAGTTGACCCCCCACCACAGAGCCGCTTATTATCCCAACATCCTGTCTCTGAGACTCCACAACAGCCTTCGAGGGGAAATACCGCACATGAACCGCCCCCTCCACAAGATAACCCCCAAGCATGATCCGTGGGATGAATTTCTCGGCGGTTTCAGTCAACCGTGTTGTTGTAAGAAGGAACATATCATAGAACGGAGGGATATTAGCCAGCTTAACCGCGAGATAGTCCTCATCCAAGGGATTAGTGCTCCTGGTTGTGATCTCAATAGCCAGCATCTTACGATCAACCAGGATATCCGGCTCAGGGCTGTTGAAATGAGATAAAACAGAGGGAACCTGCGGGAAAGCCTTCCGGGACACAACATCCGCCGCCATGATCTCCCAATTCCTCGCATTCCTGAAACCAGCAGAAGATGCCCGCCCAATTGCAGTGATCTTCCTCTGCAAAGCCCGCCTATACCGGACATCATCCTCAAACCGCCCAGTTAGAAGATATATGTGATTGGGGACGTAATTAATCCCCCCCGTATCAGGGAAAGACGCCTGATCATACCTGATAAAAATCGCAACAGGAACAATGCTCCCCCTCACAAAAGAACGCCCCACATAAATACCCGACAAAAGATTCACAAGCTCCCGTGGAGCATGCCTCAACGTTCGAGTTGAATTATTCAACGTCTTAAGAGCAGCCACACACTCAGTCCACCCAACCGGAGCCCGCCTAATTAACGTATCCCCCCGATTCTGTTTACTGCAAGAGAAATACCGTCCAATTGTTGGACTATCATACTCCCGCATATCCGCCGCCCGCCTCGCTAACTCACGCACATACATAGGCTCAGAACCCAACAACCCAGAAACAGGATCCGTGATCAAATCAATCACATCCTTCAAACGAGAATTAGAGTGTGGCATAGTAAAATTATCACCTTTAGCATTTATATTTTATCTTTCAGCGGATCTTCTTTCCCTCTGGGATGTCCACCACCCCCTCAGCTTCTCAACTTTTTCCGCAACCAAATAGAAAGGGTATACAGTTACAACAAACAACATCAACAACACCATATGTAGTATGCTCCAGAATCCAGCATCCAGCAAAGCCTCAATCAACCCAACATCAAATAACGCCCCATCATCATCGGAATTCAAATCCAAGTCCATTCTTTCCCTCAAATACTCAAACAATTATATTGCCTTAGTATGCGAAATACCGCCCTCTCAGCGATACCCGCCCTCTGCGGAACATCCAACTGTGAATTCAAGCGAGGGTTCTCATAGATCCCATCCCCCATTATGAACAACACAGGAGGTTTCTTACCATCCTTCCGTGCACCCTCATAAACCCACCGCACAATACCTGGTGATACCATATCGACCTTGATGTTTTTAGCCCACGCTAAACCACCCAACGTCTTAGGTAACCTCATCACAGCATCCACATCAATAGAGACATACCTGGAGGGAACACTAAATAATTTAGCGAAACCAATGGGCTCCCTCGGCACATAAGATATCACACCCACTCCGCTTAGTTTCCGGAGGAGGTTATATGCTGAACCAGTACATATTCTGAACTCCTCCCGCAAACCACGAACAACACCAAAAGCAAACTCCCCAGAATGCCTCAAAAGCACATCCAAAACAACACGTTGATGCTGCTCCAGATTAGATGGAACCAACCGCGGCTTCAAATAATCCGTTATCCTCTTAGCCCCCACACCAATCTCTTTGTTTTCCATTATGACTCCCCTTTAGTGATCTCAAACCCATAAGTCTCATAAACCTCATCCAAAAAGCGAGTACTCAGATTGTTGGATGCACCCAACAACTCAAATTTCATGCTCGTCCCAGCAAAATTTTTCTCTATTCTCACCTTCAAGTCAACATACTCTTTAGGCAATCCAGCATCTTCGTCTACCAATACATCCTCACCCTCCAAGGTGCGTAGTCTCTCATTGATAGCAAGTATTGCCTTATCAACCTCCTCAACCTTCCGGGTGACTGCCTCTGAAAACCTGCTGAAGTCAAACTCGAGAGAGCTTAATCTCTCCACATCCTCCTGAGGGGATGCTGTCTTATCCACTTCACCAGCAACCGCTTCACCAGCATCTCCGCCAGCCAACCGTTCCTTCAGTGTCTTAGCCTCTTCCTTCTTTTCTCTTCTGTCCTTTTTTTCTTTGTCCTTATCTTTTTTTTCGTTTCCAACCATTTATTGACCTCAAAACTAGAGATTATTCCAAAAGACCCCCGCACAGAGAACAGTAGACACCACCATCCCAAGTATCTCAGTGTAGAGAATTAGGGGGTTGGGCTCCCCGAGGGGTATTTCTCCGAACAACGCCATTTTTATCAAAAGATATAAGAAATAACCGCTAAACAATAGTCCAGCACTTACCGCCGTGAACTCCTTCGCATTGAGGTAGGAATAAGTATTATCCATTTTTTCTAATGCACACCCTCCAACGATTTGTTTTGTGTCTTTGAGACAATTGCGGGGGGTAGGGGGGTTGTTTTTGTTTCGCTTGCGGGGATGGCACGGACGCATCTCCTCCTAAGTATTTCGACTACAAAATATTCAACAGTCAAATTAGTCATGTTCCCCGCATAGCCACCACCGATTGTTTGATTTTTATAATAGATTATGTAGGGTGTAGTGAATGTTGTGTTTGTTGGGGTGGGTGCGAATTCATCTCCCTCTTTAAGGCGTCCATAGTTGCCATAGGTAACGGTAATGCTATCGTTGTCTTCCCAATAAGGAGCGTCTCTATTAAAATAGTTGATTTGCTTTCCGTGGAGTTCCCATTCCACGCACACGCAATCTTCAGAGTTGGGATTAAATTCGCAGGCATCAACCAGAGTATAAACCGCCCAATCACCCTCATAAGGAGTGGAGGCATTCCGCCTGATTTTCTCAACTTTTTTATCAAGTATTTCGCCGGTTCTGTTGTCGATGTAGAAGGTACGTCTCGTGATTTTCCTGCTCTCATACCCGTAGGGGTTTTCGGGTTCTGTCTTGCACTCAGAACACGATAGTTCCTGGAGGAGATCGTCTTTTTCACAGTATTCGAAGTTGCTTCTATTAAAACACCTCTCTGCTAAATAACAAAGACATACACATTTTGGTTTGTCAAGAACTACAGCATAATCTGTTTCGGGATGGTTGACCCTACATGCTTCAAGACAGTCTGCATCAGTTGGACGCGTGGGCGGGTGTCCAAATGCCCCCATCTGCCAGAGAAGTAATCCAACAACCATCATAACCATAATCGCCCATCCATAGGTCATCAGACAATCCACAGCACCCTGACCCTTACCGTCCACTAGCACCACCCAACCCCCAGATAGGGACTATCTTTTTTTTCCTTTCACGGGATATTCCCTCCCCCACCCCCAGGATGAATATAAGCCACGCCTGCTCCAGCGGATTCTCGAAACGGGTTAATATGAACTCTATGGTTTGGGATAGGTTCATATCTCCGGATGCTGTAGCGTCCATCATTTTTTTCTCCAGAGTAGCCAACAACTCTGTTCTTCGCTCACTACTTATGCCCAACGCCTCATGCACCGTCCGTTCACGGTGGTCGATTTTTAGTTCCATCTTGTCAAACTTCTATTTTTTCGATTCCCTCCTGGAGATCCCGCCTGTATCGGGAGGTGGAATCTATTTCTTCCTGGATCTTGTCTATTATTGTTTTGAGTGAGGTTATAAGAGGAGTATATTGTTTCCTTAGTTCCTGCTTATCTCTCTTGTTGATGTGTTCTGTTATCGCACGCATATAATCTGTTGTCTCCCTCTTTTTAGAGTATAGCTCATTCATTCTCCGATCCACCTGCTCCACCTCCGAGCGGAGGATGGATAGGATATCCTTGTAATCTTGGGTTATGCTTCTTTCCACGTGTTCTACCTCAACATTAGTTTGCAGGTGTCCCCTGCCCGGAAATCCAGCGACTTCGCCACACACTCTGGCACATATATTTTTCCGTCATTTGCTTCTGCACTGAATTCAGTTCCCTCCAAATTTCTGTGGTTAACTAATATTACAATAACCTTGTGTGCGTCTGTGGGAGCCTTAAGGTATACCCCTCCCTTGTCTTCATGTAGCCGAACTCTCATCTTGTTTTTCGGATGATTTCCTCAACGCCGGTGGGGTATCCTGTCTCGTTGAAGACTTGTTTTGAGAGGGTTTTCGCCACCTTCCGTAGTATTTCGGCTTTGTCTCGTATGATGGAATCCACGTAGGATTCGTCTAGGATTCCCACCTCCGCCATCTTCGCGAAGTGTTGGCTTAACACATCCTGCTTGTTTAGGGGAGGTAGTTTTTTTATGCGTCGTCTGCTGTTCGCCCGTCGTAGTTTTTCCGTGAATTTTTCGTCAACCTCTCTTGCCACCACAAAATTGATGTGCTTGATTTCCTGTTTCTCTTCTTCGTTCTTAGACATTTTTTTCCTCCTTGATTGTTGGACTAAGATAGTATTTCAGTACACCTGTTCCAAGCAGAACCTCAATAAGCAGGGGATAGTCTTTTTTACCTAAGTAGATTATCGCATCATGATCAGGGAATGCCTCAAGGAAGTGCAGTAAGTCATTAATATCGTATCTTGATTTCGTGCTCACTCCAGCACCCATAGAGAGTACCTTGAATCCCGTTTCCACCTCCGTTAAGAAATGACCCCCTATTTCTCCGTAGCTTATCAGGAACACCTGCTGTTTGGTTATGAAGGGGGTGGTTATGAAAGATACATTATCTGCTTTGTCGTCCAATCTAATGCCAGACAGCAACTCACGCAGTTGGTTTATACCAAGTTCAACCTGTGCCACATAATCAGAAGGCAAGTGATTTGTTCTGGAGAGTATATCCTCCTCCAGATTCATGGAATGCTTCATGTGTTCGGATTTCAGCCACAGCCCATGGCGGTTTATCTTCAACGTGACATAATCATCATCCCCCACCATACTAAGTGCTGTTAAAATAGGATGGATAGATAAACAAACACTGCATTCACCAGATCGGGAGATGAACACGTATTCATTGAAGTCCTCAGAGAAGAGATCCATTACCCCCAACCCCCGATCATCCACGCAAACCTGTGAAAACCCAATCCCTCCCTTATCCATCCGCAACTCTATCTTGTTACCACAATACGCCGCCGCATTAAAAAACTCCAACAGCCTCCCCTGAAGTATCTCCGCCCTAAGTTCCATCATCAACATCTTTCAGCAAACGCTTGAGTGATAAGGTATCGATAACATACTTCCCACCCTCTTCTGCCTTGAAAATAACATCCACCGAAACCCCTTCGATTTCCTCAACACCCAACACACGACTCACACGAAGCCGTTTAATCACGTGCGTATCAATCATCTTACGTTGGTGCCAATGAGACCCACGGCTTTTAGTCGTGGGTAGCTTACCATCTATCTCCTCCGCCATAGTTTCCTCCAATTGTTTGATTCTCTTTTCGACGTCTAGCAGTTTCAGGTATGTGTGTGCGTTTTCTTCGTCCTTGAATGTGACACTCTCTTTCCCGTATACCAACAGTCCACGCAAGAGTATCCCCTGTTTTTCTTGATTCCAGATAAACCCCCTCTTTGTTATGTGCTGCCATAGCCGTCCTCCACTGCATCCTGTTTTTTCTGTAGTTCTGAATATACATGTTGTGTTGGTGAGTTGTTCAGGTATGGTGTGAGTGTGATGCCTATTTTATCCCGGTGTTCTCTACTGAATCCGTCCAGCAGACAGTCGGAGGCTAGGTAGAGTCCCCGTTCTATGCTGATGTTGTTGTAGCTCACACAGTCATAGAGCAGGGGGGTGGTAACGTTCAGGAGGGTATATAGCTCCGTGAGGCTACAGTTTGTGTTTGTGTCATTGGATATATCCCACTTACAGCCCACAGATATTATTGGCTCACTCTCCTCAAGTATGCATGCGATAGAGTAGTACCTGAATTTCCCGTTCTTTAATTCAACACAGGAGGGCTTATCAGAGATTGGGGACATGAAAGTGGCTGTGAGGTATATCACCAGGATAAGTGCTACTGTCGCCCCACCAAGGACTAATGACTTCCGTTCCATTATCCAGCACCCCCAAGCTTATCCATGTTATTATATTCATTTCATTGTTTAAAAAGGAAACCCGCATAAATTCAGGGATAACGAAGATTATCATTTATAAACCTTGAAAACAAAATAGAATACATGGATTGGTTAGAGGTGGTGTTTTTCGTGATGCTCTCAGCCTGGGTGATCTATGGATACTGGATACTATATGAGATCAAGAAAACCGTGGATCGCTTCAATAGTTATATGAACGCAATGGAAAAAAAGATAGAGCTTATTGGCTTGGGTGAAGAGATTGATGATGACTTTGAAGAAGACTGCGGGTTCTTGGAGGACGTGGAGGATTTCGAAGAAGGAGTTTATCCAGAGAACACCCCCCGATTAGAGACTGGAGAAAAAAACCCAGCCTACAGGTGAAATATGAGAATCTGGACTATCCTGTTTTTTTGGTTGACGGTGGTGCTGCTTAGCTTAACTGTCGCGTATTATGCGGGAGAAAGGGATACACAAGATATTATAGTCACATATGAAATCCAAGCACCCGACGCATTGGAGATTTCAATAAATAAAAGCCTATTCGATAAGTTGGAGGGAGAGTACACCCACAGAGATGTGGAGTACCTCTACTGCCTGAGAGGGCAGATATCTAATAGAGAGATTATGATTGCAGATATAGTCGAGGAAAAGGATGTGTTTTCGTGCCCGTATGCTGTGTTCATGTATGAGACACCATGCAACTACAGTGATTGTGTTGGCACGCTCCACCCCCACCACTCCGGAAACTGTAGCCCCTCACAGGAAGACATCCTCTTCTGGAGAAGCATGTGCGATGAGGAGGATATGCCGTTTCACATGATACAGTGCGGTGCTGAAAAATTCAGAGGATATCTGTGCGTCAACAATGGAATCTAAGGATTATAGGTTGGTTTTGTTGGTTGTGGTGATTCTTGTTGCTGTTTACATTTCCATAATAGAGACATCCCACCAGCAGAGATATGGGGGGCACTCATGCAATCAATGTAGTTCGCTTCCGACGGAGATTGCACAATACACGTGTTCGCAAGAGTGCATAACGGAAGCAGTACCTTGCCCCCACCCCCCAGTGTGCCCTGAAGTGGATGAAGAATACTGTAGAAACTGTTGCAAGACACATCACTACCTCTGCTACCGTTTCGATGAAGGTGGATGCAGTTGTTCACAGTCGAGAGAGATTCGTTGGAGTAATGGGACTATGCTGCTAAATGCCCCGGAGAACGATAGTAAAGAAATAGGATGTGGGGAAGGATTCAGGGGGATAGATGAGGTGGAGGAATGAATTTTGGGGGGCATTTAGCGGGGGGTTTCTTAACGGCCGTTGTAGTAACTGCCGTGTTGTATTTCTTTGGGTTATTTGAGAACCTGCATTGGTTGTGGGGCATACCCTTGTGTGTTCTGTATTCGCTTATCCCTGACCTAGATCACCCGAACAGCAGGATTAGGAAGTATTTTGAGATTTTTGCTTTGTGTTGCATACTTCTGTCAAGCTACGCGATGTCGCAGAACTATGTGCTTCTCTGGCAGGGTGCGTTGGTTAGCATGTTTTTCGCAGGCATGTTATTGTTTGTATGGACTCAGAGGCATCGGGGCACGTTCCATACATTGTTTTTCGGATACATCATATCATTGCCCCTTATGTTATTTGAAGGCGTGTATGTAGTATATGCATTGCTTGGATTCATAACTCACTTAATACTTGACAAAAAAGTGAGGGTGATATGAATGGACGAAGACAAGAGTGTGTTGGAAGTTACACTATCCGAAGACAGGAGGGTGTTAGACGTAAAACTACCCATCTGGTTTTTGCTTCTTATTGGAGTATTATTAAATATGGTATGGAGGTGATACGTGCGGGTCTCTCCCACGACTAGCAGCCGTGGGTTTCCCTAGCACAAATAAGATGAGGGAAGGTCTGAAGAATTTCGAAGGTAAAAGAAAAAGATTCCGTGCTTACTTTGTTCGTTTTGGAACAAAGAAGGGATATAAAGGGTTGGAACGAACAATCCTCCTCAAATATGTTGAGGATGTCTCAACCAATCGATTAGTCGCAGAACATCTCTGGTTCAATCTCACTAAAGGATTCGCTGCTCTTGATTTGAAGGAGGGTGATCAGGTTGAATTCGATGCAAGGGTTAAGAGATATGTGAAAGGATACAAGGGATACCGTGAGGATGTTTGGAAGCCGTTAGAACTTGATTATAAATTGAGTCATCCAACTAAATTGAGGAAGCTGACATACTCCCACAGCTAAAGTTCGTGGGCTTTCCCGCTCACATGTCGTAAGTGGCAGTTTACACCATTGATGGATGGGTGCGAATTTATAGAGGAGTAGGGTGCAGTCAGGGAGAGGTGGTGGTTGGAATGCCTGCTGTTTTCCTTAGTTGTTGGCTGAAATATCCAGAATAATCCACTCGCTCTCCGCAGTAGCTACAGTAGGCGTTCCCTAGGACATCTACTGCTATGCAGACGATTTTCCCATGGCATTGGTTGCAATCGTGTACTTCAGATAATTCCATGTTTTTGCCAAATTTGTCACGATTTTCTCGCGATTATCCCTGACATGCAGATGGCTTTTGACTCTGGCGTATCAAAACCGGAGAATGCACATATCTTGTTTGCTTTAGATATCTCTTCCAGTAGTGTGGCATCTATTAGTGCTTTCGTTGGGATCTCTTTGATTTCTTCCTTTTTTGTTTTCATGCCCCTGTGTTGGCAGACCCCCACTATCGCATCAGCTTGTGGCTCCCCAAAGGAGTGACATCCTCCCACGACTAAAGTTCGTGGGCTTCCAACGGCAAATTCAATTATGGAGTTGAGGTTTTGCCGAATATAGTTCCTGCTTC
>QNDS01000001.1 GCA_003644925.1 Candidatus Fermentibacterota bacterium | reverse complement strand
TTTGCAGATACATCCCGAACGAAGGATATCCTTGGTTTCAGCGCGGAGATAGAGTTCTCCAGGGGTGTTTCTGATCTTTGCAGCTGGGTTGAAACCTGTACTTCATCCGATCTTGTGGACTCGGCAACTGAAGAACTCCAAGAGCACGGTCTCACGAAGTAATTCAATAATATCTCAGGCTAAGCCGAATGCCATTGGCTCCCGATCAACAAAAGCGTAAGCCTCTTTGAAACCTGATTGCAGAAGGAGTGCGGCGCCCCGCGAAAGACCAAAGAACACATGAGGCTCCCTGTGAGTATCCGAACCGAGCGTCACAAGGGTTCCGCCAAGCTCTCGAAACCGCTCAAGAATTGCGGGAATGGGATAGGTGATCTTTTCGGCCCTGCGGAGACCGGATGTGTTCAGCTCAAGCGCTATGTCCCGTTCGATCAGCACTTTGAGGATACTGTCTATGGCTTCCGGCCAGAGCTGCATTTCGTTGAAATCATACCTCAGTCCGGCAAGCGCAAGCCCCCTTCTGAAAAGACCCGTGTGAGCGAGGATATCGATATCGGAAATCTCGACCATTCTTAGCGTTTCGGTGTAGTACTCCTCTACGATTTCAAGCGGGTCTCTATCCGAATAAGCTTCCTTTCCCAGAATCATTCCGATATTCTCTACGGAGTGAAGAGCTCCGGTTATGAAATCATAGTCCGAATAATTAACAAGATTCTTCACCTGTTCTTCGTACTTATGAGGTTCCCCTACTTCCAGACCCTTCATTACCAGTAATTGTCCTTCGGATTCATTCCGGGCACGGATTATTGATTCATCGTAAGTATCAGCATTGAAGCTGTTGTAACAGAAATCCTCCGGATTCAGGTCAAGATGAGCGACGAAACCGATCCCTCTCAGATTGTTCTCTCTGCCCTTCTGTATAAGGCTCCACGCGGGAATATCAGCGTCTGGAGAGTCGCTTGTATGAACATGCATGTCGCTTAGCGGTTTCAATTTATCCCTAGTACGTGATAGCCAGCCCCGCCAGTATCATGCTCCTTGAGATATCAAGAGGTATGGAGAATTGAAACAGGATGGATTCGGGGAGGTACACTAAATTCTCATTCGGGCTGCCAGGCGGCTTCAGTTCGTACTTGCAGCCAAGACGGATACACGCGAAAAAAGTGTTGTCCACCAAATCCCAGTCGTGAGAACCATCCTCCGACTCGGGGATATTGGACATATCGGGGCCGTAACCCACGTCGCTTCCGGCGAAAATCTCAAGATCCCTGTCGAACAGGTGTCCGGCACAGAGAGACAACCTTGGAAGCATAACCTGCATTGGGATCACGTAGTTCATGTTCAGCATGGCGGATACAGCAGTTGGTTCTGCGGGATTCATGAAGTTGTACTTCACCATAGGGCCTACCCCGTACCCGAAGGAAGATACCCCGAGGTCTATCCTGTCGGTTGCCCCGATGGCAAAATCCGCTGTGGGATAAGCTTCAAGGAAATCAATTCTGTTCTCTTCCGCCTCCCGCTTCGCGTCAGCGGAGAAATAGGCGGGCAGGGTAACTCCGCCGGTTATCGTGATGTGGTCTTTCCCCAGAGTATGAGCGCCCTGCATGACTCCATAGTAACATGATGACAGCAATAATGTAAAAATCGTTATGGTAAATAATATCCTGAGCATTTCAACTCCTTTATTTCAGTTGGGCTAAAGATACATTACAGATTTAAATCGGCAATGTCTCGGGCACCGTGGACTGCGGGAGATTGTTTTAGTATCACTTCAACAGTAAAAAGGATCTTACTGACATGGAGGATATCATGGGAAAGAAAGTCGCATTTGTGCTTAGCGGATGCGGGGTGAAGGACGGCTCTGAAATACACGAAGCTGTAGCTGCCCTCATAGCCCTGGACATGGTTGGTTACGAAATCATATACACTGCCCCTGATGTGGATCAGGCTGCCACGGTTGATCACAGCACGGAGGACGGAGAGTCTGTAACCAGAAATGCGCTGAAGGAGGCTGCCAGAATAGCCAGGGGCAATATCAAACCCCTGTCCGATCTCAGACCGGAGGACTACGACGCTGTAGTATTTCCCGGAGGTTTCGGGGCTGCCCTCACCCTCTGTTCCTTTGCGTCAGATGGTCCCGAATGCTCTGTAAATCCTGAAGTGGAAAGTCTCATCAACGCAGCTCTCAAGTCCGGAAAACCGATAGCTGCCATGTGCATTGCTCCTGTAATCCTTGCAAGGACGATCCCCGGAGCAAGGCTGACTATCGGCAATCATCCCGAAACAATTGCTGCGGTCAGCGCAATGGGAGCCGTTCATGTAAATTGTCCGGTGGAAGAGTCCGTTGTTGATGTGGAAAAAAAGCTGGTGACAACACCGGCTTATATGCTTGCAGGCGGTCCTGCGGAAGTTTTCGAGGGTGCCTTGAGTATGGTCGAAAAATTGAGTGAGCTTTTCTGATATTCCACAATATAGAAAGAAAGGCGGGGAAGCTTTTACGCTTCCCCGCTGCAATACATTGCTGTCCGGTACTGCTAGAACGCAGACTTTATATCCGCCCAGGTCCGCCTGACAAGGGCTACGGGAACATTCGGCCAGACAATCGTGGCGCCGTCCGGAGCGGTAACCTCCATTTGGTCAAACCAGAGGGTGTCGAATTCCGAGCTCGAGTAAATCCTGCCTTCTATCATGAGACCCGCGTGAAGTGAATCAGCATCGATAGTCCACTCATATGACAATTGCTCCCAGCCGATTCCGGAAGAGTAGGTGCTGTTGCCTCCGGCGCTGCCGTCGTAATTACCTGGGTCCGAATAATTTACGTTATAGTGGGCCCAGATACGACCGGAAGGACTGGAACCGGGAGTATCGTCGTATACGTAGAACGATGCCGCAACGGTGTCGCCTTCGTCGAGGTTCTGTATCCAGCATACAATGGCCTGAGGCGTTCCACCCAGTGGAGACTCATAGAACTCCAGGGACTGGGATCCGGCATAAACAGGAGAGGTATACTCAAGGTCAGGATTACCGTTGCCATAGATAGCCAGAACCGTAGAAGTTTCCTCCCAGCCGTATGTTTCTGTCTGGAATGCCAGTGCAAACGCGGGAAGGACAAGAAGCAGTGTGCCGAAGGAAAGAACAAATTTCATGATGATCTCCTGTCATTAAAGAAAACAAAACGTGTGACTTTTCCTTTCGAAAAACTCACAGAAATTTAGAATGCCGCCTTTATGTCGGCCCAGGTGCTGTTTTGCAGAGCAAGGTTACCCGGGGTCCAGATGGTAGCGCCGTCCGGAGCGATAACAGTCATGTCATCCACCCAGATGATGTCTCCGGGGTTTGAATAGACTCTGGCTTCAATTACAAGTCCTGTATGACCTTCTACTACAGTCCAGGTCCAGGATACTTCGTCCCAGCCTAAACCTTCACCGTAATCAGTATTGCCGCTGGCGCTTCCGGCATGGCCGTTAACGTCTCCGGGATCATCGTTCCAGTGTGCCCATATTCTGCAGGAGGGAGCTACGCCGGGGGTATCATCGTACCGCCAGAAACTGCATGTCACCTCATCGCCGTCACTAAGTCCAACGATCCAGGCTACATAACCCTGCGGGGTACTGGAGGAAAGACGTTCGAGGCGAAGAGACTGCGAGCCTCCATGCACGGGATCTGTGTCGATCGTAGCTATTAAGCCATCGACCGGATACATACTGAGAATTGTTTCCGTGCCTTCCCAGCCGTAGGTCTCGGTGATGTCAGCGGAGGCCATCTGTGTGGCCATCAGAAGCAGTAAAACAACAAATACAAATCTCATGTTTTTCCCTTTCCGTTTTGAATTTCAAAGCAAATTTCCACACATAATTAATAAGCCGTTTTGATGAAAACATCAAGCCCGATTTATGTCCGATATGACGGGTATTATCTGAATAGAAACATTGAAATCAAATTGATCGGCCCTGCGAATTGATTAAGGTAAGTCCGACTTAGGCGCGGCTTTTTTCGCGTTTTTCCTCGACCATCGTCTTTACTTTCATCAACCTCGTCAGATTTCCGCGTTCGATCTCATCCAGTTTCAGCCGGATCGCCCTGATAGCTTCCTCCAGATCTGGTATCAGCTTGTATTCAAGGGCGTTAACTCTCCTCCTGGTCGAATCTATCTCTCTGGCAAGCAGGCTGATAGCCTTCTCCTGCTCCGCAAGCTTGATGATCCTCGGAAGAAGGTCCTTATAAACCCTCAGCGATTCATCAAGCTCGACCGGGGTATCGAACATTCCATAATTCCGGACGTTCCCCTCTATGGTTACCTCGAATACGGGCAGTGTCAGGTTCATTATCTTCCTCGTGGAAGTACTGACGCTGGCCTGTGCTCCGGGGTACCGGAGAGCATCAAGCAGCCCCGGTTCTGTCATGGCGGCCCTTGCGAAAAGGAACTCGCCGTAGGCAACGCTGAGCTCCTTCTCCAGTTCTTCCCTCGCGCCTTCGTAGTCCGCGATAAGTATCTTGAACTGCCGCATGAGTTCGTCCAGCTTATCCTTCAGAAGTTTGTGCCCCCTCTGCGCAAGTTTAACTTTCTTGCGCTTACTGAGCAGCTCCATTCGGGTTGCGCTGACAACTACCGCCATCAGTCGGACCCTGCATCTTCCGAGACAGGCCAGTACTTATCGAGCCGGGCGGGGTCTATTCTCTTCATCTCGCCTCTTGGAAGAAGCTTCAGAAGCTCCCAGCCGAGATCAAGAGTCTCTATAATGTTTCTGTTCTCGTGCTCTCCCTGGCTGATGTACCTCTTCTCGTACTCTTCAGCGAATTTAAGATACATCTGATCAAGGGGGCTCAGTGCCGCGGCTCCTAGTATAACCGCAAGTTCCCTGGCATCTTTCCCCGCGGAGTAGGCTGCCATGAGCTGGTTGAACAGATCCGCATGATCCTCACGGGTTTTGCCCTTGCCGATACCCTTGTCTTTAAGCCTTGAGAGGGACTCCATAACGTCCATCGGAGGGAAGATACCCTTCTTATGAAGCTCCCTGTTAAGAATAAGCTGACCCTCGGTGATGTATCCTGTAAGATCTGGAATGGGGTGTGTCTTGTCGTCTTCCGGCATTGTCAGAATAGGGATCTGTGTTATTGATCCCTTTCTGCCCTTGATCCTTCCGGCCCTCTCGTAAATTGACGCAAGGTCGGTGTAGAGGTACCCCGGATACCCCCTTCTTCCGGGGACTTCCTTCCTTGCAGCGGATATTTCCCGGAGAGCATCACAGTAGTTGGTCATGTCCGTCATGATTACAAGGATGTGCATATCTTTTTCGTATGCAAGGTACTCGGCAGCGGTGAGAGCCATTCTCGGTGTTGAAATACGCTCTATGGCAGGGTCACTGGCGAGATTCATGAACACAACCGCCCTGTCCATGGCACCTGTTTTCCTGAAATCACGGATGAAGTAATCGGCCTCCTCGAAAGTTATACCCATTGCGGCGAAAACAACGGCGAAGCTTTCCCCTTCGCCCACGACCCTGGCCTGCCTGGCTATCTGTGCCGCAACGGCGGAGTGTGGAAGCCCGCTTCCGCTGAAAACAGGGAGTTTCTGCCCTCTGACCAGCGTATTGATGCCGTCTATCGAGCTGAAGCCCGTCTGAATGAACTCCGCTGGATAGTCTCTTGCGTATGGGTTAATGGGAGCCCCGTTGATGTTCATCATCTTCTCCGGAACGATGGGCGGTGCCATATCGAATGGAACCCTGGGCCTTCCCTGGCCGTCAAAGACTCTGCCCAGCATCTCTTCGGAAACTCCAAGTTCAACCTGTTTCCCGAGGAAACGCACTTTACTTTCTGTTATGCTCGTTCCGCTGCTTCCCTCGAAGAGCTGAACCAGCGCCATCTGGCTGTCAATTTCGAGAACCTTGCCGTGGCGTATCTCACCATCGGGAAGCTCTATCTCAACCAGTTCCTCGTATGCGACTCCCTCGACCCTGTCTACCAGCATCAGGGGGCCGGATATCTCTACTGTCGTAGTGTATTCTCTTATCATATCCCCGCCCTCCTAAGCAGTCTGCTCTTTTTCGATCAGATCGTTGATCTGCGAGTTTATATGTTCTTTTATTGCTTCGATATCATCGAGACGATCTTCCGGAATGTAACTCATTCTAGCGACCTCCTCCTTAAGGGGGAGTTCGAAAAGATCTCCAGGCGAAACGCCGCCGCGGATAGCTTTCTTCATCTCCGCATTGGTATGCATTATGACTTCCATCATTATCTTCTGCTTTTTTATCGAGGTGTAAGTATCAACCTCATGAAAGGCGTTCTGATGCAGGAAATCCTCCCGCAGAGACCTTGATGTATACAGAATCAGCTGGTCTTCGGGCGAGAGCGACTCCGCTCCGACCAATCTGGCTATTTCAAGGAGATTCGCCTCCTGCTGAAGCAGGGATATGGATTCCTTTATCATCGGTACCCAGTCCGTGCCGAGTTCTTTATCGTAATACTCCTTGAGATTATCTGAGTAGAGAGAGTAGCTGTCCAGCCATCCGATTGCCGGGAAATGCCTTGCGTAAGCCAACTTCGCCTGGAGGCTCCAGAATACCTTAACAACCCGCAAAGTGGCCTGGACCACCGGGTCCGAAAGGTCTCCTCCTGCGGGACTCACCGCTCCAACAACTGTCAGCGCCCCGCTCCTGTCCCCTCCTATACATTTCACATTACCGGCCCGTTCGTAGAATTCGGCGATCCTGGTTCCAAGATATGCCGGATATCCCTCCTCGCCAGGCATCTCTTCAAGCCTTCCGGACATTTCCCTCATGGCCTCCGCCCACCTGCTTGTGGAATCGGCCATAAGGGCGACGGAATACCCCATATCCCTGAAGTACTCCCCTATTGTTATTCCGGTATAAACACTTGCTTCCCTTGCGGCCACAGGCATGTTGCTGGTATTAGCGACAAGAACAGTTCTGTTAATAAGCGGTTCTCCGCTCTTGGGGTCCTCAAGTTCCGGGAATTCCTGCAGAACATCGGTCATTTCGTTGCCCCGTTCACCACATCCGACGTAGACAACCATCTCGGCATCCGCCCATTTGGCAAGCTGGTGCTGGATAACCGTTTTTCCGCTGCCGAAAGGACCGGGAACGCAGGCGGTTCCTCCCTTACCCAGAGGGAAGAACGCGTCTATGACCCTCTGCCCTGTAATAAGCGGTTCCTCCGGCGCTCTTTTCTCCGCTATCGGCCTTGGCTTTCTCACGGGCCAATTGTGGTACATGGGCAGCTCTATTGTTGAACCGTCCGGAGCTTTCAGTTTTGCTATAATTGTGTCAATATTAAACTTACCGGCTTCGCTCATCCAGGTGATTTCACCTGATACTTCCGGCGGGACCATGATTTTATGCGTGATAATTTTTGTTTCGGGAACCTCACCCAGGATCTCACCACCGGTTACGCTCAGACCAACTGCTGCAACAGGGACGAAATCCCATTCCTTCTTATGATCAAGGCCTCTTATGCTGATTCCGCGTGTGATCCAGTCGCCGGCCTCTTTGCGAATTTCATCAAGGGGCCGCTGAATCCCGTCATATATGGCCGTCACCAGTCCGGGGCCAAGCTCGACAGAAAGGGGTTTTCCAGTAGCTGTCACGGGGTCTCCCGGCTTGAGGCCTCCGGTTTCCTCGTATACCTGAATTGATGCCTTATCACCCTTAAGTTCAATTACTTCACCTATTAAATTGTAATCGGATACGTATACCAGGTCGAACATCCTGGCATCCTTCATACCGTCCGCAACTACCAGCGGACCTGCTATCTTGTCAATCGTTCCCCTTGTCATCCGTCGCCTCCGGTGGGTTGCGGGTTCTCCTTCACTTCTGTTCCTCGGACATCAGATCAACACCGACGGCCTTTATGATAAGTTCCCTTATCGTGTCTTCTCCCCGTCTCTGAGTACCCGTTATCCCGGGAAGAACAACAACCGATGGTATTGCCATATGAACCGTTTCGTCTATCTGATCCTGGAGATGGTCCATCATATCCTCAGTTATCATGATGATGGAGGTCTTCTCCTTTACAAGCCTTGCGAATTGTTTCCGCGCTTCGTCTGCGTTCCCCGGAACTATTGTTTCAACACCCAGCGCCCGGAACCCGAGAACCGAGTCTGCGTCTCCTATGAAAGCTATTTTACCCTCAGCCATTAGAGCCTCCTATCCGCGCGGCAGCCGCTTTTTCAAGCGGTCTTCCTTTACGCCGGCAGATTTTGCGGCAAGAAGTAACCTGAGGTGGCGTATTTCCATCTCACGTCTTATCACGAAAGCTGCCAGCGGGGAAGGACCGAAGACAGGGAAAGCTCCCTTTTCAAGCAGTTCCAGCAGTATTCTGTCACATTCCTTCTCGAATCCCAGAAAGAACCCCGCATCAAGAGCTTCCTCGAATGCTGCCACAATTCCATCAAATCCTGGAGTTTCTGCGAGCAGACCGGGCAGTATCCTCCTCTGATAAGCTTCAACAATTTCATCCTCTGTATGGTATCCACCGGGAAGAAGCAATTCGCAGACTTCCTGCCTGGAAACACCGTCAACGCTGCACCTTCCGGCTGTAAGAAAATTCTTCTGTTCAATGCTGGTCATGACGAATGATCGAAAGCCGGAGTTTATCTCTACGAGTTCGTCTCTCTCCACTGCCGCGGCAAGCAGGTCCATTTTCCTGTCTACCTGCATGGTGGTGACTCTGTCGTTCTCCAGAAGTTCCTCCAGCGATCGCAGAAAAAGAGGCGGCAGCTCATCACGGACTTCAACGGATACAACAGCTTTTCTGAGTATCTCCGTCTCGATAAGCCCGGATCGTTCAATCTCTATTTCTCCCTCCGGGCCTGTCCCCGAAAGGAGGCTCTTCCATATATACCTTGCGTTTCTCACGTCCCTCCGGTGCAGTATACCCCTTACGAGTCTTTCGTCTTCCGAAAGCTCTATGAGCTCGTCTTCGGTTGCTTCCATGGCTTTGACAAAACATTCTTCCATCGAGTGGAACTGCATAAAGCCGCCGTACCAGGTATCACCGAGAAGCCGCAGCGCTTCTTCGTCACTGGCCGACGACATAAGCATCTGCCACATTCGCTGATCCAGCAGGGTTGTTTCCGCACCGCTTATTCTACCGTTGGCATAAATGAAACTCTCTGTCATGAGTCAGTTCTTTTCGAGCTGCATGAGGCCTGCGAGCATCATCACTATATCTTCATGCGCAAGCTCCGCTATCATCGGGAATGTTCCATTCTGACTGATCTTGCCGGATTTGAAGATCACACCGCCTGCCTTGTCGTGCCTTTCTCCTGCAAGAACGAATTCGCGCCCGTCTTTCGAGTTTTTTCTCAGGTACTCGGCAGTTATGCGCGATTCATCTGCGGAGGATATTACAACTTCCACCTTTCCGCTGAGATCGCAGCCCGCAAGAAGGGATGTAATCATCTCAAGATACTCCGCATCCGGGGCTGAAGCGAGGTTAACAGCCGCTTTTCCGATAGCGTTATCCATCATAGTTCTTCTGGCATTCATAAGTTTCCTGGCAGCTTCCCTGCGAACGTGAAATTCTTTTCTTTTCAGTTCTTCCTCTATACCTGATCTGATTTTCTCAACATCCCTGCTCTGTTTTGCTTCGAGCTCTGCAGCATGATTAGCCAGGGCTTCCTGCTTCTCTTTTTCGGCGGCTTCCAGAATCGCCTGTGCCTTCCCGCTGGCCTCTGTCTGAATCTTTGAAAGGATTGCTTCGAGAGACATTTTCCCGTTACCCTCCTATGCCCTGAAGCATTAGGAATGAAACCAGGAATCCCAGAATCGCGTAAAACTCAACAAAAACCGCCAGAATAAGGGACTTTGCGGAATCATCCGGCTGCTTGGCTGTCATCATTGCGCCGCCGGCGCATACTTTCCCCTGATGAATCCCCGAGAACAATCCTGCAAGTGCAATAGGAATGCCTGCTGTAAATATCTGCCAGGAAACATGCATATCCATGCCCGGTGTAACTTTACCAAGGAGAAGGAAGGCAATTACAAATCCGTATATCCCCTGGGTTCCAGGTAATGCCGACAGAAGAAGAAGTTTTCCGAATTTGCCCGGATCAACGCTCATCACCCCGGTACTTGCCTGGGCAGCTATTCCCACGCCTACGGCTGATCCTATCCCTGCAAGTGCACAAGCCAGGGCTACTCCCATATACGCTACGAGTTGTTCCACTTATATCTCCCTTCACTCCGCCTGCGAGCGGTGTTTTTATTCTCTTTCAATATGTACATACCTGGGTTCGTATCTGAATGGTTTGAACGGTACTCCCGTTCCATCGTAAAATTTACCGAAGAACTCGACAAACTGCAGTCTTGCCGTATGGATGAAACCGCTGAGGGCCGCCATGGCTATGTTGAACGTATGTCCGGCGATAACCACGATGACTGCAAGGACAATTCCAAGCACGGGAATTCCCACCTGATGCAGCAGCATTCCGGCTATCTGATTGATAACCTGTGCTATTATTGCGCTGGAAAGAGCAAGAGCGAAAAGCCTTGAATATGAGAGTACGTCTCCAAGAAGGTTGACAATGCCGTACAGTGCATAAGCTCCAAGACCAATCTTACCGAATCCCTTCGCTGAGCGGCCGCCCATGATGAATATCAGAAGAGAGCCTGCCGCGAGCATATAAACGAAAACCTTGTCAAGCGGGCCGTTCACATCGTAAAGAGCACCGCTGAGCAGGTAATGATTAAAAAGCCATGGAAAAAGACCCGCTGTGGCAAGTAGCCAGCCGGACTGATCAACCACCGCTGCAAATTTCTCTCCGGCTTTCCATCTCTTAACCAGATTCACCACTATTCCCGCGGTAAGCTGCACCAGTCCGAGTGCCAGTGTAAGGTAAAGAAAGTTCTTTGATACTCCGAATCCTTCCTGCCCGGGCTGTCCCGGCTGATAACCGGGAAGCATGCCGTTAAGGAGATTTGCCGGAGCCTGAAGAAATCCGGGAAGACTGTCAAATGGTATACCGAACCAGCCTCCAAGAAAAATACCAACGAAAATACTTGCAAGCCCCCCCTGGAAAAGCAACTGGAACAGCCTCGGGTTACCGTGTCTTCTCCGGACGAGATACCATCCTGCGGCGCAGCCCAGCGCAAGGGCTATCCCGTAGCCCGCGTCTCCTATACATATCCCGAAAAAGAACGCATAAAAAGGAGCCATCAAGGGTGTTGGGTCAGGATCGTCCCGGGTAGGCTGGCCGTACATGTCGGTAAGGATTGTGTAGGGCGCTGTCCCTGTATTCTCCGTCAGTGGCGAGGGGGGTACTTCTCCGCAATCCGGCTTGATCTCTTCAACCGCTACCTCTCCAAGCCGCTCCACTTTTTCAGTGAACTCTTTCAGATCTGCCGTGCGTATCCACGCTTTGAACAGGTAAATATGCGGGCTTGAGCAGGCGGACCTTGTCGCGATCGCCCGCTTCAGAAGCAGGCAGGCCGCATCCAGAAGAGTACGGAATCTGTCTGTTTCCCGAGCCAGGTCCACTGCTCTGTCGTGAAGTGCTGACATTCTTTTTCGAATAAGCTCTATTTTTCTGCGGGCAGCCTCAAGCAGATCCGGAACCATTCCTGTGCGTGCACCGAAATCCTGCTGTGCGAATCCAAGCTCGGAAAGAGCAAGCGTTACATCTCTTGTAACCGATTCGTGTGTGACGGCAACAACTTTTTCCAGTTTTTTCTGTTTAAGTACAACCTCAAGATGGAACAGAGGGATATCCTCCTCCATGAGATGAGCTTTCGCTATGGCCTCCTTTTCAAGTGTTCCGGCAATCATGCGGCAGTCGCCTTTTCTTCGGAGCTCCTCAAGCGGAACCGGGAGGTCCTGCCATAACTGAAGAAATTGCTCTTCCTGCAGCAGTTCCTTCAATGCTCCTTCAAGTTTGGCTTTCTGCACTGCAACGAACCAGGCTCTTCTTGCGTCCTCAAGAAGCCGCCGGTCCTCCAGGAGCAGCATAAGTTCATCTTCTGTCAGGGAAGGCGGCGGGCCGGGTGGGGAGGTTTCTCCTCTTGTCTCCTGCTGAAGAAAAAGAATCGCCTTCTCAAGGCCGGAAATTTCCTCAACCAGCTCTTCTGTATTAATGCTTGCAGGTGTAAGGAAACTTTCCTCTTCGGGAATATCAAATTCAGACAGATCTATGAGGTGTATCTTTCCAGATGCTTCAATGGTATTGAGAACCATTTCCTTTCTGAACGAATGGCACAGAATCTCTATCTTTGAAACAGCGTCCAGACTCATCTGCCGGAGCTCCCGCTACTCATGATATACTCCCTGAGACTTGCTGTTGCGGCTTTCTCAAGTATAGCTTCTTCTCCGGTAAGCAGCTTGAGCTTCTTCTCCGTTTCACCCCGAAGACTGTTCGAAAGGTCGATTATTTTCTTATCTACTTCTGCTTCGGCAATCTGTGTAATTTCGTTCAGCTGCTCATCTCTTTCTTCGTTCTGGGAGTCCAGCAGGTCCGGTATGGACACTCTTATTTTCTGAGCTTCCTTCTCAGCGTTTTCCAACTCCAGCTGAGCTTCTTTCTCTTCCCTGTGAAGTTCTCCCAGCCTTGTCATTTATTACCTGCCTTTCAGATGGATAATAGATACAGCATAGAGCTTCTGCGCCGGGCCTGCTCCCCCCGATGCGTGCTATACCTCCATAACAAAGTCATTTGTGGATATTACTTATGAAACTACTTTAAGTGATTTTGTATTTAATTATATATCAACCAGTTACGGAGTTATCCACAAATTTCAGATCTTTTCAACATTTTCCACATTAAGCTCAGAATCGTTGACACGGTTCATCTTGCATGATCCCTCGAAGAAAACTCCGTCCTCGATAATGAGAGATCGTGTGAAAATATCTCCCTCAAGGCTCGAACCACTCTGCAGTTCCAGCTGATGCTCCGCTCTGACCGTTCCCTGTATCCTGCCGCCGATAACAGCCTGGCTTACGGTCACGTCTCCGGTTATTACACCGGCACGGCCGACGGTCAGTGTTCCGGTCACAACAACTTCTCCGTCCACAGTACCATCGATTCTAAGACCGCCATCTACTCTGATAGCTCCTTTGCATAGACTCCCGGAACCGAGAATGGAATCTATCGTGGAAGGCAATTCCTTTTTAGGCATATTCTTCGGTTACCTCTTTTCCTTTTTTATTACAGTGAGTCCTCAGGCATTGGTATTTCTACTAGAATATTCTCCAGCTTCTCTCTGTATTCAATCAGCTGCTGAATCTCCGATTCCAGGCTCTCCAGCCTCACTTCAATATTCCTTCGTACGGCAAGGGAATCCTGCAGCTGCAGTATCTCACTTCTCAGTTTATCTGTTTCTCCCGCGCTGAGCAGCCCGTATGCTACAATTATTGAAGACGCCGTTATCAGCAATACGGCAAATCCCATTAGAACCCTTAGAATGTACAGCTTCGGGCCGCTTACATTGAACTGGTGGAGCGTTTTCCCAGTATTGGAGATAAACGTCGCCGTGAAACCCTTTTCAGGCAATTTACTCCCGCCTGTTCCCGTGCCGCATGCGGTAAACTAAGCTGAAGGGCTCTTGTTTGTCAACAAACTCCATCTCAATCAAAACCTTTCCAGTAATTTCCGTATATTCTCAGCGTTCAGACCTATGCCCAATGATGCCATCAGGAAAAGTCTGAGTTTGTGTCCCTGCATATCTCCCGCCAGAATGGCTCCTTTTCTCTCAAGGTCCGCTCCACCCCCGGGGTAGTTATATACTCCAAGCACCCTTCCGATGTAGCACCTGCTGGTAATGCAGACTATTGTTTCCTTCTCAACCGCGTACTGGATAGCTTCTGCAGCCTCAGGCGGCACATTTCCCCTTCCAAGAGCTTCAACGACCAGCGCTCTGTCTCCTCTGTCAACGCAATATCTTATTTCTCTGGCTCCAAGCCCCGCTGCTGTTCTGATCAATCCAACCCGCTCGTCCAGTTTCAGTTTGCCCCGAGGTAGTTTTATTCTTCTCATGGGCTTTCGCTGGAGCAGTATCCTGTCCTGGTCCACAAATCCAAGAGGGCCATACCCCGGTGACTTAAAGCTACTTACGTTACTTGTATACGTTTTTGTCACCCTGCTGGCGGAATGGATCTCGTCGTTAAGAACTACGGTAACTCCCAACTTATGAACTTCATTATTCGAGGCGGTCAGCAATGCTCCCTTTACGTTTCTCGGGCCATCAACTCCCATTTCCGACTGGCTTCTCATGGCAGCCGTAAAAACGACGGGAATTGTGCTCCGCAGATATATATCGGCAAGGAAAGCGCTTTCTTCCAATGTGTCAGTTCCATGCGTAACTACGATCCCGTGGTACTTTCCGCAGGCGGCCAAATTCTCCAGTACGAGGCAGAGATCTGCCATCACTCCGGGTGAAATCGCCGGACTTGGGAGGCTGCAGAATCTGGTATGCTCAACGCTGATAAAGGGTGGGATTACATTTTCCTGTACCGGAAGGGGATTGTGCTGTTTGGCGATATCAATTCGTCCTTGATCCGACACCATTTCTATTGTTCCCCCTGTGGAAACAAGCGCTATGTTTGCAAGGGATCGCTCTTCCGGATTAGATATATTGGATGCCGTCATTGTTTCCAGCCGCATCTGCACCTGAGAAACGGACCAGCCGCTTCTTCAGTTTGTCAGGCCTGTCGGCAAGGGATCTGATATACAGCCTCGCCTTACCTATGCTCCAGAGATTGTCTATCATGTTTATAAGCTCGCTGTCCCTGCTGACCGCTTCAAGTAACGGCTGATGCGCTTCAACAAGGGCGAGGAGGTCAGAGCGTGATGAATCCTGTGTCCATTTAATAAGAATTGCAACAGTGTTCGCGTTATCTCTATACTTGCGGCGCATACCGAGGCTTATCGCGCCGGCTTCTGGTGCGCTGACCGCACCTGTCCGGGTTCCGATCTCAAGGAAGAACTGCGAAACCGTTTCCACAGCATCCCTTGCGGTGTCAACTGCAGAAGCCGGTTTTGGCGCATCCGGGTTGAATATCCAGATATGCTCCAGAACTGACCTGACCGATTTTATCTCTGTAGTTTTCCTCCTCATTATCTCGCTTTCCAGAGAAGAGAATATCCTTCCAAAATTCTTCATGAAAAGTATCTGCTGCTGAGCGGACTTTTCTCTTGAGATTCTGTCGAACAGTCTGATGGATATCTTTCTTCCGGGAACGTAACCGGCAACTGATTCCGCAGCTTTTCTTGTGGCTTTCCTGAGCCACATCAGCTTATACACATTCTTATCAAGATTCTTCGCGGCGATATCAACAGTCATATTTCTGCCGCCTTCGGATCCTGAGAGTGATTTTTCCAGAGCTGTAAGAATTATATCAGGTTTAAAGTCATCATCAGTCCCCAGATACCCTATTATCTTCACGAAGTCATCGATCATTTGTTCCATGATTTCAAGGCTTCTCTTATCAGTGCAAAGCACTATTATGTCAAGAAGAACGTTTTCAAGCGTAGAAAAAACCTTCTTTCGCCAATACCGGCACGCGTTCTCTCCCAGCGGGCAGGGTCTCTCAAGGAAGTAGTTTTTAACTTCCCCGGTTATCACATCAGCTTCTCCATCTTCCCCTTCATTTTCCATAACTCTGAAAATATCGATGATATCGCTACCCTCTGTTATTTTTCTGAGTTTCTCTATCTCAGAGCGGGAGGTTATTCCCGAGTATCCGGTAATGATTTCACTGCAGCCGTTCTCGATAAAACCCTCTATGAGTTTGCGCCCCTCGCGGAGAAGTATCTGGCGATAAAGAGGATTGCTGGAAAGCATCTGAAGTGACCCCACCATCTCCTTCATAATTTCGGAGGATGCGTCTCTAATGCTCCGCCATTTTTTCATAAGATCTGCGGCATTGAATTTCTCATTGAATTCCGCGAACGGGGTGTCCTCGCTCAGTTTTCTGGCGAACTCACTGATGAGTTCTGATTCCAGTCTGTGAGACATCCATGAAAGGAATGCGGCTCCTGCAGGTTCCCCGTACTTGGAAGCAACCGAGAGTTCAGAGATCTCGGTGAAGTAGGGGATGAGAGTATCCGGTGAGTCTGCAATAAGCTCGGTCGTAAGGGGGATGGTCTTCCCGAAGAACAGTGCTGCTGTCTTCAGCTGCCAAAGAGCAACATCGCTGTCCTCTGTCTCCTTTGAAGGAATAATGGTGTCGGTCAGGTGTCTCATGAAACTTCCTGTTATCCGCTCGGCAATATCAGGGTGTTCCACAAGTGTGTTTACGAACGACCGAAGGCCGTAGGAGAGGAATTTGCTGAAGATCCTGTGTCCTGTCTTTTCAATCCAGACAGCCTGCTGGGAAAGGATCTCACAGAGCGCTCTTGAGGAATATATAAGGTCGTTGGCTTTCTTTTCCTCTATACCCGGTATCCTTAGCAGGTTCTCCATTGTTGTCTTGAGCGCCTTGCTTCTATCCTCTGCGCGGAATAGCTTGCCAAGGATGGATGTTTCCTCTTTCCGGAGCTGATCTATGCTCATTTCTCTGTTATAGCTTGAAACAGCTGTTGAGATTAGTTCTGCGAAAATGGGATCTTCAGTATCCGTTCCCTGCAACAGGGGAGCGATAACCTTATCAAGGAATCTTCCGCGGAGATCTACGCTATTTATGTTTTTAAGAGTGCGCGAAATAAGCCGCGCCGACTCTACCGGTTCCTCCGCCAGAGGCGTAAGCCATTCTGTCTGCTCCCCTTCCAGCAGTCTTTTTCTTCTATTAGCGTTCAATAGATCAAGTATTCCTGCGAATACTTCGCTTTTCAAAATCAGATCATGAAACTTTACGTGTCTTGTTGATCGGAGGAGGAGTACCAGTGTCGGTAGAAATTTGTCGTTGCTGGTCTCTATATTCTCCAGGTAGCTGTTCATGGCTTCTATTGCGGCACCCGGGTCTTCCTGGCCAAGAATGGAGTCCATAAGACGTCCTGCTGAATCAACGATCCATCTGATCTCTGCAGAGCTGGTCTTGCCTTTTAGAAACTGCAGTATTATCGGAATAAAATCAATGTAGAACTCGGTTTTGTTGTTCTCCAGATAGTCGTATCCGCTTCTTTCGCGCGCAAGTCTGGATATCATAACAATCAGGTTATTGTTATTCGTCTCTATTGCAATGGAATACGCTTCCCGGAAACAGTTATAGCTGGCTCTGCCCGCTCCGGCGAACAGAATTATTTCAGCTATGGCTCTCCCGTAATCGGCAGAAATTCCGCTGTTGGTAACCGGCAGATCTATGATATCAAAGTTAATATTTCTCTCGGCTCTTCTTCTCAGGGCTTCTACAGCCCGCTGAGAAACACTGTGAAGAACTTCATTCATCTCCGGTTCGGCAAGATTACCGACTACATCGGTGATGACCTCCTTCATCGTATCATCAAGCAGCGCGGTGAGTTCTTTCGATTCTTCCAGCTTACCAAGAAAACCAGAAAGAGTTCGGATAGCTTCCATCTTGATGGAGAATCCTCTCATCTTTCTGAATAGAGATTCCCCGTTCCTCCCTACCGATCTCCATACAGGAAGGTCCTCTTCCGCAAGAAGATACCATCCGGTCTCTACAGCAAAGTCAACAAGTGTCTCGTGTACGGCAGGGGGGGCATCGATCATGACATCAGCCGCACGCTGAAGGGCCCTTATGATATTTCCTCCTCCTATCCGCGTCCGATCAAGCATGAAGCCGAATCGTTCCGGCCATTTTATGCCGTTCTTAATAAGTATACCGGCAAGGAACAGGTCTTCAGGGTTCTCCGCAAGAATGTAAAAAACTTTGTATAACAACGACATAAGATCGCTGAACACAAGTCCTGTGCGTGGACCTATCTGATTCCATACCCAGCTGAGATGAAAAAACTCCTGAACTGCAACAACTGTAGCCTCAGACGGGAGATTGGTCAGGGCCATGAACCACTTCACCGCTGAATCTTCCATGATAGGAGGAGGGGTACTCATACTTCTCAGGTTTTGAAGTACTTTCTCTACTTCTCTGTCTTTCATTGTTGTAAGGAGGTATGACAGTGCTTCTCCGGCAGTTATCCAATCACTGGAAAAAAGAGGTATTGATAGAACCCTGTTCCTGGTCTCGGAGGAAACTATCGATGTGTCAAGGTTCTTCTCCGGAAGGCTGAAACCCTTGCCTACCTCCGGAGGATTCTCGGAGCGGAGCTGGTTCTCCTGACTCCAGGCTTCTATTTTCCTTATTGCTTCCTGAACGTCTATTCCGATTCTCCCTGATCCGTGTTATCATCACCGGGATGCACAATAGCTGCGTCCACCACCCTGTCTTCTTCCGGCAGGTTCATCAGCCTTACGCCCATCGTGCTCCGTCCCATCTCCCTTATCTGCTCGACTGGAAGTCTTATGATCATTCCAAGTGCGGAGATAAGGATCAACTCATCTTCTTCGGAGACCGGCATTATTGAAATGACCGGTCCATTTCTATCTATATTGCGAATGTTTATAACGCCGCCGCTTCCCCTGTGGGTTAATCTGTACTCTTCAGATGGCGTCCTTTTGCCGTATCCGCCCTCCGTCACTGTAAGCAGGCTTCCCGGGCTCTCCATGGCAACCATGCCGACCAGCCTGTCGCTCCTGCCCACCCTGATGCCCATCACTCCCCTTGTATGCCTGCCGGTGGCACGGATTTCCTTCTCGGAAAACCTGTTGGCTTTACCGCCTGCAAGGGCAAGAAGGATCCTGCTGCTGCCGTCTGTAAGAGAGGCAGAGACCAATTCAGCGTTGTCATCAAGTTTGATGGCCCATATTCCATTTTTCCTCGGGTGACTGTAGCTGGAAAGAGCTGTTTTTTTCACGACGCCGTTGCTGGTTGCCATAACGATGAACCGATCCTCATCGAACTCTTTCACGCAGACGTTGGCAACCGGTCTTTCCTCCGGCTCAAGGTCCAGAAGGTTAACTATAGCTTTTCCTTTACTTATGCGGCCAGCTTCAGGTATCCTGTACACTTTGAGCCAGTAGCATCTTCCCTGGCTGGTGAAAAACAGGATATAACTGTGATTTGAAGAAATGAATATCTGTTCCAGGGCATCTTCCTCCCGGGTTTTTGCCCCGGTAATACCCTTGCCGCCCCTGTGCTGAATTTTGTACGTATCCGATGAAAGTCTTTTGATGTAACCCTCGCGCGAAACGGTGATTACCATCTCATCGTCCGGGATCAGGTCTTCTATGTCAATTTCGCCCGGTGCGTAAGGCAGGATTTCCGTTTTTCGGGAGCAACCGTACTCTTCGGCGACAGCCGTGAGTTCGTCGGCAACGATCCTCATCCTCTTCAACCTGCTTGCCGCTATTTCTCTAAGCGCTGCAAGTAGCAACACGAGTTCATTATACTCTTTCTCCAGCTCATCCCGTTCTAAACCCGTAAGTCTTCTCAGGCGCATATCAAGTATCGCCTGGGCCTGGATCTCGGAGAATCCGAATCCTTCAACCAGCGCGGATCTGGCTTCATCGGTATTGCCGGATTCCCTTATGACCCTGATAACCTCCTCTATTGAATCCTGCGCCTTCAGCAGGCCTTCCACGATATGGGTTCTCGCTTCCGCCTTCGCAAGATCGAACTTAACCCGCCTCTCAATAACATCATGTCTGTGATCAATGTAATGGTCCAGAAAATCGCGCAGCGTAAGCCTCAGCGGTCTTCCGCTGCAGAGCGCAAGGCAGTTTGCACCGAATGTCTTTGAAAGGGTGGTATGCTTGTAAAGCTGGTTTAGAACCACTTCGGAAAGAGCGTCATTCTTCAGAATAATGACTATGCGCATGCCCTCTCTGTCGGATTCATCGCGGAGATCTGCAATGGATACAATTTTTTTCTGCTTTACAAGGTCGGCGATACTCTCTATGAGCCTGGTCTTGTTCACCTGGTACGGTATCTCTGTAATGATTATGGCTTCCCTGCCCCTTGGGGCTTCTTCGATACTGATTCTGCCGCGGACACGGATAGACCCCTTTCCGGTCCTGTAGCAATCCCTGATGCCCCTCATACCCATAATTATGCCGCCGGTCGGGAAATCCGGACCCTTTACTATGCTGAAAAGCTCTTCTTCGGTTAGATCCGGGTTGTCAATGATGCTGCAGCATGCATTGACTATCTCTCGAAGGTTATGCGGGGGTATGTTTGTAGCCATTCCGACCGCAATACCGGACGAGCCGTTAACAAGAAGATTCGGTATTCCGGATGGAAGTATGGACGGTTCTTTCAAGCGATCGTCGAAATTGGGAACCAGCTCGACGGTTTCTTTGTCGATATCACGAAGCATTTCCGCACCTATCCTGGACATTCTTGCTTCAGTGTATCTATATGCTGCTGCCGGATCGCCATCTATTGATCCGAAGTTACCCTGTCCATCCACAAGAGGGTGCAGCAGTGAGAAATCCTGCGCCATTCTAACCATTGCGTCGTAAACTGCGGAGTCCCCGTGAGGATGATATTTACCCAGAACATCACCAACCACTGTAGCTGATTTCCTGTATGCACGTTTGTATGTCAGTTTCTGTTCGTACATCGAATACAGAATTCTTCTGTGTACCGGTTTCAGCCCGTCTCTTACGTCCGGTAATGCTCTTGAAACTATTACGCTCATGGAATAATCCATATAGGAGCGTTTCATTTCCTCTTCTATATCAATAATATCCGGTTTGACGATATGACTGCTGTTCAACTGATCTTCTTCAACCTTTTCGGTCATACTGAGGTTCCTTCTGGTTTATTCATAGGTTGTTCCCCTGTCCTGCCAACTGACGGACACTATACATCAAGATTCATTACATCAGCTGCATGCTGCTGTATGAACTCACGCCTCGGCTCCACATCATCTCCCATGAGAACGGAGAAAATATGACTGGCCTCCATTACGTTCTCAAGCCTTATCTTCAGAAGAACCCGTCTTTCGGGGTCCATCGTTGTTGCCCATAGCTGATCCGGGTTCATTTCACCCAGTCCTTTGTATCTCTGCATTGTAATGCCGGTATTACCAAGCTCCTCTGCTATTTTTATTCTCTCTGCTTCATTATATGCGTATCTCTTTACACTCCCCTTCTTCAGAAGGTACAGTGGCGGCTGCGCTACGTAGACGTATCCTTTTTCAATAAGTTCAATCATATGTCTGTAAAAGAACGTAAGCAGCAGGGTTCTTATATGAGATCCGTCAACGTCGGCATCTGTCATGATTATTATTTTGTGGTACCTGAGATTGTTTATATCGAAATCTTCTTCGATACCCGTTCCCGCTGCAGTGATGATGGTCCTTATTTCGTTGTTCTTCAGAACTTTTGCAAGGTGTGCTTTCTCTACATTTATGATCTTTCCTCTTAAGGGAAGTATAGCCTGGAAGTGTCTGTTACGGCCCTGTTTTGCGGAACCTCCGGCTGAATTTCCCTCTACTATGAAAAGCTCTGCTTCCTCCGGGTTGTTCACGGAGCAGTCGGCCAGTTTTCCAGGAAGAGCTGCTGTTTCAAGTGCGGATTTCCTTCTTGTAAGTTCCCTGGCTTTTTTTGCGGCCTGCCGGGAGCTGTGATTAAGAAGACACTTCTGAATGATATTTCTTGCAATTGAGGGGTTCTCCTCAAGGAAAGTTGATATTCCTCGGCTGACATGGGAAAGCACAGCTCCCTGAACACTTCTGTTTCCAAGCCTTGTTTTCGTCTGTCCCTCGAACTGAGGATCGGGAATCTTGACGCTGATTACCGCTGCGAGGCCTTCTCTCACATCACTTCCGGAGAAAGTATCATCTTTGCTGTTGAAGTGGTTGTTAGCCGAAGCGTATTCGTTCAGTGTTCTTGTAAGAGCCGATTTCATTCCAGATAGATGTGTACCGCCATCAATTGTATTGATGTTATTCACAAAAGAAAAAATGTCCTCCTGGAAGGCTTTATTGTATTGCAGTGCCACATCGATAATTATAAGTCCATCTTCATCAAGTTCGAATTCTCCGCTTATTCTTACGGGATCATGAAGCGTGGTGTGGGCTTCATTTATATACGACACAAACGAACTCAAACCACCTTCGAATCGGTATTCTTCCCGTCTATCCGCGTACCCTTGCCTCTCATCAGAAATAGTAAGCTTCAATCCGTTGTTAAGGTACGCGAGCTCTCGAAGCCTGCCGGACAGTGTTTCAAAGTTGAGCAAGGATGTTTCAAAGATCTCATCGTAATCAGGCATGAATCTGATTCTCGTTCCCGTAAGATCAGTTTTGCCTGTATTCTCCTGCGGTCCTTCCGGGTCTCCGCGCCGGAAACTCTGTCGATAGACATTCCCGCCTTTACGAACCTCAACTGACAGCCATAACGATAGGGCATTGACAACACTTACCCCGACACCGTGAAGCCCTCCTGATGTTTTGTACGCTGTATTGTCGAATTTCCCTCCTGCATGCAGGGTCGTCATAACCACTTCAAGCGCTGTCTTGCCGCTTTCGTGCATCTCTATCGGAATACCGCGTCCGTTGTCGTTAACTGAGATCGAACCGTCAGAGTGCAGGATCACCTCTATTGAAGTACAGAAACCTGATTGAGCCTCATCAATACTGTTATCCACTACCTCCCAGACCAGGTGGTGAAGGCCTGTCTGAGATGTTGAGCCGATATACATACTCGGCCTTTTTCTGACATGTTCAAGCCCCTTTAGAACTTTGATCGAGTTCGCGTCATAGTTTGTATTGTTCTCGGTCAAACTGTTACCTTCCACCTTTCCCGCTACACTGTTTTCAGATCGGTGAACAGTTCCTCATCCCGCAATGAATTCAGTTTGTGCAGTATTTCCTTCTTTCTCAGTACAATCTCCATTGATGCCGCCGGATGAGTGATTTTCAGCAGAAGCACAGATCCGTTAAAACCCACGGGCTTTGCTAAAGCTGCTAATTCGTCTCCCACGATATCTTTCCACATACTGACAGCACTGTTTCTCTTCTGGTATATATCCAGACTGAAATTACTCAGTACACCTGGAAGAAGGCTGTCAATTTTCTTCACTGCGGTACCGGATACTATTCTTCAGCAACCTTTGACAGTTTGACGGGCATAATGAGAGCGAGGTATGAATCGGAACCATCTGATTCCTCCTCGTCCTTTATCACTACCGCCGTATTGCTGTCTTTCATCATCATCGATATTCTGGAGCAATTCATGTTTCGGAGTATTTCCATGAGGAAGTTTCCATTGAAACCTATCTGGAAGGGGCTTCCCGCATACTCAGCAGCAAGGTCTTCCTGGGCATCTCCAGCGTCAGCACTCTCCGAATGAACGAGAACCTTGCCAGGTTCAAGTGAGAACTTTATTTGATGTGTTGTAGGGTTTGCCATGGTCTTGACCCGCCGCAGTACTGATATCAGATCACTTCTGTCTGTAGAGAGAACAGAGTCGTTATCCTGCGGAATAACTTTTTTGTACGGAGGGTATTCTCCGTCTATTGTTCTGCTGAAAATCATCGTGTTACCAAATTCAAAAGAAATCTGAGAACCCTTGAAACTTATAAGAACGTCTCCTTCTGAAGCTAATTTCGCGAAAAGGTTCAGAGCTTTTTGAGTGACAAGAGCATGGATTTTAACAGGGGCAGTTATGCTTCCAAGTGTAATACAGCTGAGTCTGTGGCCGTCGGTCGCAACCATTTCGAACCCTTTTTCACCGATATCAAGAAGTGCGCCATTCAGAGTTGCCCTGTAATCGTCTCTTGCTACCGCATAAGACGTTTTCCTTATTGCATCAGAGAAGACATCTACAGGAATCGATGCCGGTTCAACATCACTTTTCTGAGGAAGGGAAGGAAATTGCTCGCTGGAGCTACCGCTGAGCGTGAAAGATCCGTTTCCGCAGCTTATAGTTATTCTATTGCCAGTACCGCTTAAACGAACTTCTTCTTCAGACAGTTCACGTACTATTTCGTGCAGCTTTTTACCTGGAAGCGTAATTGATCCTGAAGTTGTAATTGACGCGGGAATTGTTGTAATGACCGTAGTATCCAGATCGGTTGCTGATAACCTGAGGGTTTCTCCTTCTGTTTCAAGAAGAACGTTAGTAAGGTAAGGAAGACTGCTTCTTGTAGGGAGGGCAGTTGCTACACAATTAAGACCTTTTAGCAAGTCGGAATGGTTAACAAGAAGTTTAATCATGGGATATCCTCCAGCTTTATGAATACAGTAATTTTAGAACAATAATGATAGTTATTATACATGTGGATATGTGGACATGTCACATGCGGTAAAGACAGGAGTTAATTGTCCCTGTTGAAGAAATGTTGAAAACGTGATAGTGAAATAAGGCTTTTCAACAGAAGAAGGTTTTCTACACTCTGGAATAGATGGTTTTACACAACTTTCCAAAGACAATTTAAGGGTTTTTCAGATTGAAATAAGTTTGCTCCGTATTTCTTCTATCTTTCTTTCAAGTTCAGGATCATTCTCTTTGAGTTCCTTGATCCTGTCTATTGAATTGAGGATAGTGGAGTGATGTCTTCCAGAGAAAAATGATCCTATCTCCATAAGAGATAAGGAAGTAAGTTCCCGAATAAGTGACATTGACACCTGTCTTGGTATAAGAACGTTATGCTTTCTATCAGATCCTTTGAGCTGCTTGGGCAGAACATCAAAACTTTCCGCAACAACGGAAGTAATAGAACCAGCTGTCAACCTTCTTGTAATGGTGCCAAGAGAAGAACGGATTTCCTTCTGAGCAAGATCCATATCCACCCTGCACCCGGTAAGCCTGGACATTGCAGCGAGCCTGTGGATCACACCGGACAGCTGTCTCACATTCTTTCTTATTGAAGATGCTATGAAGTCAAGCACATCCAGGCTTACCTCCAGCTCTTAGTCTCTTACAAGAAGTTGAAGTATAGCCAGGCGTGTTTCATATTCCGGAGGTTTGATATCCGCGACAAGCCCCGATTGAAAACGGCTTATCAGCCTTTCGGGAAGATCGGGAAGCTCGTGCGGGGGCCTGTCGGATGTGAGAACGATTTGTTTCCCCTGCTGATGGAGCTCGTTGAAACGATGAAAGAAAGCCTCCTGTGTTTCAACCTTTCCTTTGAGGAACTGTATATCATCCATTAGAAAATAGTCGATACCATGAAAGAGCTTGCGGAAGAGAGCATAGTCATTCTGCAGTACACACTTAATAAAAGTTTCCACAAGAAGCTCAGTTGAAATATATCTGAACGTTCTCTTCGAGCCTTCCTGTCTGAGGTGATGTGCTATAGCCTGAATAAGATGAGTCTTTCCAAGGCCAACACCTCCGTAAATGAATAAAGGATTATAATTTGTAGAGCCGATATCCCGGCTGACTGCAAGAGCTCCCGCGTGGGCCAGCTGATTACTGGGACCTACGACGAAGTGATCGAAAGTATAATTAGAGCGAAGGAAACTGTAATTGGAAGAAGAGGGCTCTCTATTAAGGGTAAGCTTTTCTGTAGCGGAAGGGCCTGGTTCGGCAGGATCTCCTATGAACTGAAGAGCGAGTTCGCTCCTTTGGGAAATAGTTCGGATAATCTCTTCCATTATATTTCCGAAGCGGTCTTTGGCATGTCCCGCGACAAATGAGTTTCGGAACCTGATAACAAGTCTTGTACCATTGATGTCTTCGTAGGTTGAATTCTTCAGCCATGCCTCAAATTCGGTGGATTCAAGTCTTCTTTCAGCCTCCAGAAGGCACATGTTCCATAGGTCAGTGGGATTGAAATTATCCATAAGCGTTCCAATCAATGAATACAGCGTAAAGTGATAGCATGTAGCAAACAACGATATTTATCAACAGGGATATCAACAACTGGTATATACGGTAACTTAATGAAATTCAGTAACTTAACGAAAAGTAGTGTTTCAAGCGAACACATACTGTGGAAAACCCTGCGGTATCCAAAATGAGTACACTCAAATACTTGACATATATGATTATATTGGCTAACTTTCACAATCGTTGACTCCAGAGATAGATATTTACCTGACCGTTGAAACTGATGCAGTAATCCCACCGTCGTCAAGGCAGGGATTCAGGAAAGAGTGATGATTAATGAAAAGAACCTTTCAGCCAAGCAACCTCTCAAAGGCAAGAAGACATGGATTCCGGAAAAGAATGTCAACAAAGAGCGGAAGAAGAACGATCAACGCAAGAAGGAGAAAGGGAAGAAAGAAATTGATTCCCTGATAAAGATAGAGAGAACCCTGAAAAAAGGTTACCAGTTCAGAAGAGTTTTCAGGAAAGGTAAAGCTTTCAGGGGTGTATCATTCAGGGCTGTATATATTAAGAATACCCTGGGCAATATACGTCTGGGGTTTTCACTATCCGCAAAAAGTGGAAATGCGGTGAAAAGAAACCTTATAAGAAGAAGGATTAAAGGCCTTGCTGCACAGAGCGGTAAAAGTGTCGGAGCGGATATTGTTATATTACCGGCAGGAAAGCTACGTGATGCAAGATGGGCGGACATAAAAGCTGATTTTGAGAACATGATGTCCGTCATAGAAAGCGATACCCACTGAAGAGAAAACGAGATGAGTGAAAAAGGCTGCAGAACAAAACGAGCGACAGCGTCATTACTAATAGCTACAATCAAAGGATACAGGAAATTCATATCGCCGGCGTTCCCATCGAGCTGCATATACAACCCGACTTGCAGTGTTTATGCGGAAACTGCTATAAAGAGGTATGGAGTCATCCGGGGACTGAAACTGGCGACATTGCGCCTGCTCCGATGTCATCCATTCAGACAAGGCGGATACGACCCTGTTCCGGACAAATGGGAGAACCGTAAATGAGTGATCAAAAGAGGCTACTTTTTGCTGCTGCATTAATGGCAGCGGTGCTGTTTATCAGTTGGCAGTTCATGGGAAAATCGGGAACATCGGACAGTTCACAGACTTCGCCGCAGCCGATTGAATACGTTCAGCAGGAACAACTGCCGGTGCTCGACGACTCAGTATCTGTTGATAAACAAAGTGATGAAATAGCTTCTGATAAAACACATAATACTGATATAGATGAAATATTACCTGATGAAAGAGTAATTAAGGTTATCATATATGATGGAGATAATGTACTAGTTGAAGCCGATATTTCAACTATCGGTGGAACTGTAACAGGGTGGAAATTACCACAGTATGAAGACATTCCGGGTGCCGGAAGTGGGGAAAGCATCAACTTCAACGGAAACCGCTGGACACGGAACAGCACCTTTTATGAAACACTTTCGGAAGACACTATTCTTATCAATGAGATCCCGCAGACGCTGGTATTCATTGATCCGTCAGGCGAAACGGAGATAAAGTATACATTTACTCCCGGGCAGTACGGCTTCCTTTATGAGACCGAGGGGCTCACTGAAATAACAACGCTGAACGCCGGAATTCTTCCGGTAAGCGAAATGAATTCAAATGTTTCAAGATATTTCAAGGCTCAATGGAACGCGGAGAAGGTTAAAAGCCGAGGCTCGAACAGTATTACCGAGGACGCGCAAGTCGGTAATGTGGAGTGGATTGCAGCGAGATCACAGTATTTCGCGGTTATTATGATGCCGCAATCCTACGATAGAGCGTATGGATTCCTCTACGCATCGGGGGAGGAAGAATCTCCGTCCATAGGGTTACAGGATAACCGGATATTCGTCTACGCAGGACCACTCGATTACAGCAGACTCAGAGCACTGGGCAGGGACACGAGCAGACTGGTGGATTTCGGATGGCCGATAATAAGGGATATAGGAAGACTGCTTTTCTGGTTCTGCACATCAGTGCTTTCGTTCGTCAGCAACTGGGGTATCAAGATAATACTGCTGGCAATAGTGCTTAAACTCGTTCTTATGCCGCTTACGACTAAGAGTTTCAAATCCATGGCAATGCTTAAACAGGTGCAGCCCAAAATGAAAGAACTGCAGGCGAAGCATAAGAGCGACCCGAAGGCTCTGCAGAGCGCAATGCAGAAACTTTACCGGGAGGAGGGTGTCAATCCCCTTGGAGGGTGCCTTCCGCTCATTATGCAGATGCCCGTATTCTTTGCACTGTACCGTGTTCTTGCCAATTCTGTACAGCTGCGGGGAGCACCCTTCATGCTCTGGATTCAGGATCTGTCAAAACCGGAAATACTGATTCCATTCCAGACTCCGATACTGGGGCTTCATGGCGTCGGCATACTTGCTCTTCTTATGGGAATAGCGATGTTCCTTCAACAGAAGATGACCATGACCGACCAGAACCAGAAGGGTATGATGTACATGATGCCGATATTCATGACATTCCTTTTCATGAGGTTTCCGGCAGGCCTGACCATGTACTGGTTCAGCAACAGCCTCCTGACAATATGGCAGCAGCAGCTTATCAAGAAAAAGCTCGAGGCCGGACAGAGTTGAAGTCATCTCAGTGAAATGTTCTGCATGAAAGAGTAAGATGTGAATACAATGTCACCGGAGATCATCTGTGCCGTTGCAACGCCAGAGGGAACATCCGCACTTTCTGTCATAAGGATCAGCGGAAGCGGATCCTTTGAACTTCTTGAAAACATCATGTCCCTGGAAAAGAACCGACTGAGGGGAATGCGAAGAAAGGTCGGAAGGATTTTCCAGGAAGGTAGAACCGTTGATGAGGTTGTCGCTGTTTCCTGGCCCCGGGGAAGCAGTTTCACCGGAGAAGAGATGGTCGAGATCATCTGTCACGGTATACCGCGATCGATCAGAACGATAATGGAAATTCTGATAAAGAACGGGGCAAGAAGAGCCGGGCCGGGGGAGTTCGCGCGAAGGGCATTCGGCAATGAAAGACTGAGCGCTGTTCAGATAATAGCACTTGCAGCGCTATGGGATACCGAGAGGGAGCAGACAACCCTCAATGGGGAAGCGGAAAACAGCTGTATGGAACTCCTTTCCGGGATAGAAAGCGCAAGAGAAGCTGTTGAAGGTTTTATTGAGTTCGGTGAAGCGCATCTGGACGGGGATGACGATGCAATCGGAAAAGTTTACGATGAGCTTATTGGCAGAGCGGGAGTTTTCAAAAGAGAAGCTGCATCCATAGAGAAAAGGGGCAGAGTAATGCTTATGGGCCCGATGAATTCGGGAAAATCCACACTTTTCAATCTACTGAGCGGCGAAGGCAGAGCTCTGGTATCCGGGGAGCCGGGCACCACACGCGACGGCTCGACCTGTATTATTGAAGTCAGCGGTAGAAAAGTGCAGCTCTGCGATACTGCCGGTACGGACGGCCTTGGATTGGACAGAACTGCCTCGGAAGCAGTTATCGACGGACTTGATGGAACGGAAAGGGTTATCTGGATGTCAGTTGGAGGGAAGACACCGCCTCCCGGCGAAGTAAGAAAAAAAGCCGGAGAGATAATAGAAATCGCGGCTAAGAGTGATCTGGACGGCAGAAGGGAAACAGCCGATCTCCTGAACGTATCCTCGATTTCGGGTGAGGGACTGGAGGAACTGAAAACGATGCTGTCAAGAGTCCCCGGGAGTATGTCTCTGTCAGGAGTCGCCGACAGGATATCAGGCAGCATAGAAGAGTCATTCAATTTCATATCATCCGGGGAATACGGACTGGCGGCAGAACTTCTGAGCGAAGCTGAGATCGAAACAAGACGAATTCTCAGCAGGGGAGAGAACATACAGTTAAGTGTTGAGCGGGCACTGTCCGGGATGTGTGTGGGAAAATGATCGACACATGGGATGTGATTGTAGTCGGCGGGGGTCATGCCGGAATAGAAGCAGCGCTCGCAGCACGAAGAACGGGCTGCACGGTCGTTCTGATATCAGCGAAGGCAAACCGGATCGGTGAAATGTCGTGCAATCCAGCAATAGGAGGAATCGCCAAGGGGACTATCGTCCGCGAAATCGACGCACTTGATGGATCAATGGCCCGCTCGGCGGATGCTACATCGCTGCATTTTCGGATGCTGAACAGAAGAAAGGGGCCTGCTGTGTGGGGTCCGAGAGTTCAGTCGGATGCTGCGGAGTACGCAAGGGCACAGCAGCTATACATAGAAAACAGCGGGATTGCAGTTGTAGAGGACGAAGTAACAGGTCTCAGCGGCGACACAGAAAGAGTTTCAGGAGTCAAGTGCAGAAGAAGCGGGAGAGTTAAGGGAAAAACAGTGGTACTTGCTGCAGGGACATTCCTCCGGGGCAGGCTTTTCAGAGGAGATGAACGCTGGAAAGGGGGGAGAATAGGAGATATCTCTGCAGATGCGCTGGAAAGAGACCTGGTGAAAAGAATGTTTCACGTGGAACGTTTTAAGACGGGTACTCCCGCGAGAATCGTAAGAAGTTCTGTGAATACCGCAGAACTCGAAGTACAGCGGTCAGAAGATACAGACTTTACTTTCAGTTTCGGAAAAGGCCTGCAGGAAAGGGATCAAGAGGTGTGCTACATAACGCACACCGATATAAATACAATGAACATCGCAAGGGACTATCTTCACCTTTCTCCTCTGATGGAGGGAAGGATAGAAGGAACAGGACCAAGGTACTGTCCGAGTTACGAGGATAAGGTTGTAAAATTTCCTGATAGACAGAGACACAGGATATACGTTGAACCGATGGGATACAAGTCGAGAGATTTCTACCTGAACGGACTTTCAACCAGCCTTCCAAGGGAAGCGCAGATAAAAATGGTGAGATCGCTCAGGGGTTTTGAAGGTGCTGAAATAACTGATTACGGATATGCCGTTGAGTATTCTTATTTTCACTTCTCTGAAATTGCCGATACACTGAGGTTGAGAAAAACGGAAAATGTGTTCGCGGCCGGGCAGATATGCGGAACTTCCGGATACGAAGAAGCTGCCGGACTTGGATTAGTTGCAGGAGCCAACGCCGCCAGAACCTCAAAGAACCAAGAGCCGCTGAAGCTATCGCGAATGAATTCATATATAGGGGTAATGATAGACGATATTGTAAGCAAGGGAGCGGATGAGCCGTACAGAATGTTTTCATCCAGAGCCGAGAACAGACTTCATTTGAGACAGGACAATGCAGACAGACGGCTTTACCTTTCGGGAAAAAGATTTGGGATACTGTCTGAAGAAAAAAGGGACCTCCTGTCAGCTAATCTGAAAGAAGCCGAACTCATCTGGAGTGTACTCGAAAGCAAGACGGCAGGCGGGATGAGACTGTCCAAGTGGTGTAGAAGACCCGGTGTAACCGTTGAAGCTGTTGGTGCCCTGGCGGAATCTCTAGTCGAGCGGGATCAGAAAGTCCTTCTATCAGTACTTCTGGACGAAAAATACAGAGGCTATATAGAGAGAAACCTCAGAAGGCACGAATCCAACAGAAACCTAGGCAGTATCAACCTCAGAGAAATTGGCTCTTACATGGAGATAGATGAGATATGCTGGGAGGCAAGGGAAGTCCTGGAAAGGGAAAGACCTGAAACGCTGGCTGGAGCGGAGAGAATACCGGGAATAAGACCGACTGACCTCCATGGGCTTCTGATATATCTGGGCAGGCAGCGTTCCACGTGAAACAATTTCCCATTTCGTTTCCTCCACTGAGCACCATGATAGAAGATATTGAAGAACTTAACGCCGGCGTAGACGAGAAACAGCTTGAAATATTCGGAAAGTTTGCGGGGATTCTTCTTGAAAGATCTGCAAGAATCAATCTGATCGGGCCGCGGGAAAGAGGCAGGTTGTGGAGAAGGCATTTCCTTGAATCAATACAGTATGCTCTTCTGCTTGATAAGAGAGAGGCAGTTGTCGATATAGGAAGCGGGAACGGATTCCCCGGAATGATCCTTGCGATCATGGGTTATCGCATGATACTTCTTGAACCAAGGAGAAAGAGGTATCTGTTCCTTGATTACGCTTCTTCTGAGCTCGGTCTTGATAACTGCATGACAGTCCCGCTCAGACTTGAGAACTTCAACCCGGAAGAAGAGGTAAAACAATTTGTAGCCAGGGCCGTAGCCCCTCCTGCCCTGTTGCTTGCGAGAATAGCAGAAATTGCCGGAGAGGGTTCGATGCTTGTATACAGGCAACCGGAAATATCCGGTAATGAGGAATTTGAAAGTTATGTTGAACTCAATTGTCCACCGCTTGACCGCAATGGGTTTCTGGTGCAGTATCGAGTCTGATTCGGATTATCAAAGGTCATTTTAAACACACATATATGCTTCAGATATCATTACACAGCGAAGGAATACCATGAAGGCATCCAGGGTAATAGCAGTGGCTAACCAGAAAGGCGGCGTAGGAAAAACAACTACAGTCATCAACCTCGGTGCAAGCCTTGCTATGAACGACTGTGATGTCCTTCTGATAGACTTTGATCCCCAGGTTAACGCAACTTCAGGTTTGGGGATACGCGAAACGCAGGGAGGCAACATAAATTCGCTTATCCTCGGAGAAAGCAATATTAATGAAGTTATGAAACATACAGGTGTTGAGGGACTTATGATCATACCTGGATCCAGAGACCTTTCCGGACTTGAGATTGAGCTCGCGGGTGCTGAGGACAGAGAATACCTTCTGAAGGAAGCGCTGGAGGAAAGCACTGCCAGGTTCGATTACGTACTTATTGATTGCCCTCCTTCGCTGGGTTTACTGACCATCAATGCACTGGTTGCGTCAAATGAGGTTCTTGTAACACTGCAGAGTGAGTACTACGCTCTGGAAGGTCTTTCGCATCTGATGGACACAGTGAGGAATATCAGGAAGCTCTGGAACCCCGGATTAGAAATAAGCGGAGTTGTCCTTACGATGTTCGACAGGAGGCTGATACTGAGTCGTGAAGTAGAGGAGGAAGTTAGAGATTTTATGGGGTCCACTCTTTTCAACACATATATCCCAAGGAACGTAAAGCTCAGCGAAGCACCTAGTTATGGGATTCCAGTACTTATGTACGACGCGAAGTCGAAGGGAGCTTTAAGTTACTTTGATCTGGCCAGGGAGGTGATGAGCAGATGACAAAGAGAAAAAGAAGAGCGCTTGGGAAGGGTATGGAAGAGATCTTTCCAGGTATTACCGATGATGACAAACTGAGTCCCGGAGAAGTTGATATAGATCTTATCGATCCAAACCCCTTCCAGCCCAGAAAACAATGGAAGAAAGAAGAAATTGCATCACTGGCGAGATCTATAATGTCTCAAGGGATACTGCAGCCGCTTGTAATAAGAAGGAGCAAAGGGAGATATCAGCTGATTGCCGGAGAGCGGCGATTGAGAGCAGCGCACGAAGCGCGTTTAAAGAAAGTACCTGTTGTTGTCAGAGAAGCAGACGATCAGCAGATGCTTGCGCTTGCTCTGGTGGAAAACATACAGCGCCAGGATCTTGGTCCCGTTGAGAAAGCTGAGGCGTTTGAGAGACTTTCTTCAGAGTTCAGCATGACGCAGGAAAAAATGGGAGAAGTAGTGGGCATCAGCCGTTCCTCGGTGGCAAATTATCAGAGACTTCTGGACCTTCCGGACCAGGTGCTCGACCTTCTGAGAGCCGGTAAACTGAGTATGGGGCACGGGAGAGCTTTGCTGGGGCTTTCAGACAAAGCGCTTGTATCACGTGTGGCGGCATTTGCGGTTAAGAGGGGTATATCTGTACGGTCGATCGAAGAGAGGGTTCGAAAGCTGAATTCGAAAAAAGGAAAAGCTGTAAAAAAGGCTTCCATGGCGGAAACCGCTGAAATCAGAAAGCTTCAGGAAAATCTGCAGAGATTTCTGAAAACAAAGGTCAGGATAAAGGGAAAAAAAAGAGCAGGCAGAATAGAGATCAGCTATAGCGATCTTGATGAGCTGGACAGGATCCTTATTATTATCAAATCTTGAGCAGATGCCTGAAACAAAAAATATTGACCATTATTAATAGAGCGGATATAATCGCTCTTAATGTAGCAATGAATATGCGATATCTATAAGAAGGAATGAAAGGAGTGCTAATGGCACATAAGATTAACGATGAGTGTATTGCCTGCGGAGCGTGCAAACCTGAATGTCCCGTTGATGCAATAAGTGAAGGGGATAAGTATTCGATAGACCCCGAGACATGCATTGATTGCGGAGCTTGTGTTCCCGCCTGTCCGGTTGGGGCTATAGACGTTCCGTAAAAGCTGACTGAATCTTGAAGTATGGAAACCGCCTGATGTCTTTATTCAGGCGGTTTTTCACAGCTTGAAATCAGGCAGGTCAGTTTCCTTCAAATTCTCTGCAAGTTCTCTTAAAGTAATGCCTTTGTAGTATTTAAGTATTTCGTGCAGTTTTGAAATGGTGTTCTGACCGGAATTGTGATGCTGCCTTATCCTCTGAAATAGATTCATCCTGCTGGAGATATTGATTGAATCGATCTCCCATGGATGAAAATAAAGGACAGGGGTTCTCCTGGTCCTGGCGACAGACCGAAGCAGCATTCTATGTATAACTCCGGGGTAGAACCTGAAATATGCTCCACCTGCCACAGGGACCTTCAACCCGGCAATAGATACTGATGCAAGGGGCAGCTCTACGATAGAGCTTTTTTCTCCATTGAGTTTGAACGGCACCTGCGGAGCCTCCGGTATCCCATAGCGCAACTTAAACATAGGATATACACTGCTGTCATACTTGAAACCACGGGCTACTATATCATCGACGGCCCAGGAAGTGTCTCCCTTCATGGAAAAACTGGGAGCCCTGAACCCGACAGGAACAGGAATCGAAAGGGAATCGACCAGTTTCAAGAATCGATCAAGGTTGCCTCTGAATTCGTCTTTTGTCAGCGATGCAAGCTCAACATGATTGTATCCATGGTAACCAATTTCATGACCTTTGCCGAGAATTTTGAGCACAAGATCAGGATGACGCTCAACTATCCAACCCAGAAAGAAGAAAGTTGCCTTGGCTTTATGGTCATCGAGAATGCCCAGAATCCTGTCCAGGACACGGTCTATCCTGCTGTCTATCTGGTCCCATTTGTCGTTGGGATACCATTTTCTAGCTGCATACGTCTGAAACCATTCCTCAACATCGAACGAAACAGCAACTTCAGGACGCGCATTCCTGATGCCGGTAACCTTCCCGCCCAGCCACTCGAATCTCTGAATATCCTTCTTCGATGGGAATCTGTTCATCGTGGCATCCTCAGATGGATTTGGAATGAGCCTATAGTCGTCCTTGTCGAGAAGATCAAGGCCTTCAGCTATTACATCGGCGGCAAGATGTTTTGTTCTATCGAGGAGCTGATGAAGAGTAGTGTCGTTTATTGAACAGTTAATGCTTCTCTGCAGCAGAATCCTGCCCGCATCGAGCTCAGGAACCATCTTATGGAGAGTAACACCCGGGGTATCTCCGTTGAGAAGAGACCAGAAAGTCGGAAGCATACCCCTGTTTCTCGGAAGAAGTGCCGAGTGTACGTTCCAGGCTCCGTGCCGGGGAATCTGCAGGATTTTCTTTCTTAGTATCTGCGGGCAGGCTACCGATATAAACACATCCGGGTCAAGTGATCTGAGGTAATCCCTGGATTTCTTAGAATTGAGTTTGTCAAGAGCGATATAATCGGTGTGCTCTCGTCTCGCAGTCTGCCGCAGAGAGTGAGAGTATCGACTTGGCAGCAATAACATGCCGGATATCTTCAGAGCAGCGAACCTGAATAATTGAACATAAAATCCGAAGCGGCCATATAGATTCATGTATCGTCTTATGTTCAGAACAGGTTTCGCGAGAGAACCATGCCCCCGGAGAGATACCAGTGTATACCTGTTAAATGGTCTTTTCCTGATTACTCGTGCAATGGTCTTTGGGATGTTGAAAGGTTCGTCATCACATAAAAACACTACGTTGAGCGATGGTGACATCAGCTGCGTATACAATGAATAGAGATCATTAACCATCTGTTCTGAAGAGAATGGCTCAAGATTTTCATCTACATGCGCCATCATTTCTCTCGCCATGCCCGGATGGTCCAGAATTGTGTTCACATCTGCGGCAAGGGAATCAATGTTACCTTCATCCGAAAGAAACCCGTTGCGACCGTCACAGATCAGCTCATGTATTCCGCCAACATTTGTGGAAACAACAGGAATCCCTGCAGCAAGGGCTTCCAGAAGTGCTCTGGGAAGGCCCTCGGTACGGGAAGTTATCAGAAAAACGTCAAAAGCGGGGAGTATATCGGCAACATCTTTTCTGCTTCCAAGAAGGATGATGTTATCACGGAGTCCCATCGAATCGATCATGTCCTCCGTCTGTTTTCGGAGGGGACCATCTCCTACAAGGATGAAGAGACTATTAGGCTTTGCTTTTATTACTTCTGCAGCGACCTTTATGAAAATATCAGGAGCCTTTTCCGGGCAGAAACGCATAACCGAACCGATTACTTTCGCGTCGGGGCTTATGCCTAGATTTGCTCTGGCTTCGGTACCGCTGCCTCTTGCGGCACGGAACTCATCGAAGTTCACTCCGCTGCGTACAATCCTGTAATCATCAAAATGACCTAATCCATGCCCCAGGGCTTTATCACGATCCTTTGGGCTTACGCATATATTTATATGAGCCAGATTGAAGCCGAGTTTTTCGAGGGTAACGTAGAATTTTTTCTTTATACGGTTCATTGAGGCGTAAAACGGCCAGCCATGAGCAGTCTGTACTACGATCACTCCCCTGGATGCGGCAGCTGCGATCCTTCCAAGAAAGCGCGCCTTTGATCCATGGGTATGAACAATATTGTACCCGCCCCTGCTGATAATCTTCTTAATTTCCCAAAGGGCAAGAATATCACTGAAGGGGGAAATATTTCTTTTGAGATGAGGTGCGGTAATGATATTCAGGTTCCATTTATCCGCAAGATTGAAAAGATCTCCCTCGGAAGGCCTCTCGGTGCCCGTCAATATATCCGAATGATATCCTTTTTCGGTTATATCTCTGGTAGAGATGAGAGTGTTGTATTGAGCTCCGCCAACAGCGAGCTTGGTGATAATGTGGAGAACTCGCGGCTGCTTTACCTGCATCAGCCTGATTTGTCCCCGGTCCCGCTGCATGCACCGGATCTGCAGGAGAGGGCGAAAAGGTAAAAAAGCGCCAGAACGATAGTCAGACCGGAATAGAAGAGCGGACTGATAAAAACGGAACCCGCCGCCCAGAAGAGAATGAACGGCAGAGATACACATTTAAAATGTTTGCCGATCGTCCAGTATTCTTCCGAGTGGCATACAGAGAAGTCTCTGAAAAGGTCTTCAGCTATACTGAAAAGTACGATTGAGACAGCAACCAGCACAAGATGCAACACTATACCGCCGGTAAGGTGTGCGTTATTGATCACGGCAAGAAGAGATGTGAACACAGGTAGAAACAGCAGACCTGTAAGAAGGAAGATCAGCCCGGTAACCAGCATCCGGTCAGCCCCGAAAAGAGGATACCTGTTTCTCAGGTTCCCGATAAGCCGCTGCATCAGTACTCTTGAAAGTCTGAATAGCCCGAAAACAGCCAGTATTACGATGGCAACCATCGCGTAGTCGATCAGTCTCTGACCCAAATGCACCTCCAAAGAAGGGAAATATCAGCACAAAGTAAAATTATACCACCCTCGCTACAGTACCTCAAGCATTGACGTCCCGCATCTGGAATTTGTAACCCGTCAGGGCGAATATACCGGTCAGGATAACAACAAGGAGCGTAGCGTTATCAGATGCAAGCGAAGGTATCCCTACCGCACTTAGAAAACCGACCATGTCCATCAGGATAACAGCAGAACCCGCGGCTATGAATCCCCCTGATATGGCGGTAAGCAGAGCAATTACAGGTTCCCTGTAAAGGTGTACAAGAATACCGCAGGTCAAAGCGATTCCTGCGTGAGCCACCCCGGGTACGGCCGGGAGAAACCCACGGGCTACGAACAGGCCGATTATAGTTCCGATCAGGAACATCGATAGTTTCCAGGCGACAAGCCCGAGAACAGCGCCGGTGATGCCCGCAGCCCATTGTATCCACGGAGAAGAGGCAATGGTCGTACCCATAATACCAGCGAGCAGAGATGCGCCCCATGTGTATCCTATGATCAATCCGAAAAGTATAACGATTACGCCAAGCAGCTTTCTTCCAAGCAAACAGAACAGCAAGCCTGCGATAAAACTGATGTATGGTAATGCAAATACCTGTCCATCAAGAATAAGATTCATTGCAAGCTCCCTTCGATGAGAAGATCAAGAACAAACTGTATGCTATCAATAACGAATTCGCTTTTTATATCAAGCCTCCTGTTATGACTGTTAAGTACCAGAACGCTGATGAAACCACCCTTTTCGGCCGCTGTTACACCTTTCCAGGAGTCCTCGAAGACAAGGGTTGTTAAGGGGTTGACATCAAGCAGCTCAGATGCCCGGAGGAAAATATCCGGAGCGGGCTTTTTCTTAAGGTTATCTCCCCCGACTATCAGCGGAATCTTCGCTCCTCCCTTCTGGAGAATGCTCCGAATGAGTCTGGCCGGGGTATTGGACGCAATGCAGAATTGCCACCTGGAAGCGATTTCACCCGAGGAAAGCGTTTCAAGAAGCCGTGCTGTTCCGGGGAACAGGGGAACAAGACCGTCATTCACGAAATTTTCATATATAGTTTTCTGTCTTTTCCCTGCAAGGTAAACGTCAATGTCATTCAATCCGTATCTTCTGATCTCGCCCTCAAGACCTTCTCCAAGAGAAGACCAGTACTTCCAGTAATCCTCAGGTGAAATTTCATGACCCCATGGCGCAAGAGCGATATTCCATGATCTTCTGAAGAGCGGCTCGCTGTCTGCCAGCACACCGTCGAAATCGAAAAGAAACGCAACAGCTGCATCCAGGACCCCGATAAAAGAGTGCTTAACCAGTTGTTTGGTCATATTTTACCACCATACCTACAAAGGTGACCTTGGCTGCTGCAGGAACAGTATACATAATACAAAAAATGACAGGACTGAGACCACTCCAATCATATCAATGACCGATCGGGTGCACTGAATTTATGCAAAGTGGTTTCATACATCAGGGAGGTTCTCTTGTTCAGTAATTTCGATGAGATCAGACAGGCCGCGAGAGGAATATCGGATGCAAGGGTCGCTATTCCCATGGGACACGACGCTTCGTCCATAGAGGCATTAATAACAGCTTTCGAAGAAGACATTGCATCAACCGTGATAGTAGGGCCCGCTGCCGGGGTCAGGGAAACCCTTCGGGAACTTGGAAGGAAACTTCCAGGCGGAATCGAGATCGTGGACTCCGGAGACCCTGAAGAGGCAGCACTGGAGGCTGTTAGGCTTGTACGTTCAGGAGAAGCGAATATTCTGATGAAGGGTCTGCTGAAAACCTCCATCTTCCAGAAAGCGCTGCTCGACAGGGAAACCGGGCTGCGAACCGGTCGAATACTCAGCCATGTAGCGGTACTTCAAGTACCCAGTCAGAACAGACTTGTGATAATTTCCGATGGCGGAATGAACATAAGACCCGATATAGAAGCAACCCGGCAGATAGCTTTGAACGCTGCCGGTGTGATAACCAAACTTGGAGCAGAAAAGCCTCTTGTAGCTCTTCTTGCAGCGGTTGAAGTCCCGAACGAGAAAATGCCCGAAACGGTAATGTTTGCTGAAATCGCCGCAGAGGGAATCCCAGGCCTTGCTGTAGCAGGTCCCATTGCCCTCGATGGAGCCATGGACCCCGAGTCGGCTGCAATAAAGGGAATTACTGGAGAAGTCGCCGGAAGGGCAAACATTCTGATAACCCCTGATATCTCGTGCGGCAATATTCTGGCAAAGGGGCTCATGTACATGTCAGGCGCGGAGCTCGGCGGTCTGATAGCCGGCGCTGCAGCGCCCGTGGTTATGCTCTCAAGATCTGATGTGCCACGCACAAAACTGAATTCGCTGGCCCTTGGAGTAGTGGTATCGGGAGGTAACAATGACTGATAACGGAAGACTGATATTTGCGATAAATCCCGGGGGAACATCAACAAAGGTCGGGTTGTTCCGGGAAACCGAGCTGATATTTGAAGATAATATCAGACACCTTCCAGAGGAGCTGGCTCAATTCGATTCCACTTTCGGGCAGCATGATTTCAGGCGGAACCTAATACTTCGTATTCTTGAGGAACAAGGTTACAGCCCGAATGATCTTTCAGCTGTTGTCGGTCGTGGTGGCGCGTTCAAGCCCCTGCAAAGCGGAACCTACGAAGTGAACGATGCGCTGGTCGAGGCAATAAGAGAAGGATCGACTCTTCAGGCCGACCACCCGTCAAACCTCGGAGCTCTTCTGGCCCACGGAATAGCGAAAGCAGCCGGAGTTAAACCCTATATAGTTGACCCGGTTTGCGTTGACGAAATGATAGATGAAGCGAGGCTGTCCGGTCTTCCCGCTCTGCAGCGGACGAGCCTCAGCCACGCTCTTAATATCAGGATGGTAGCCTACAAGGCTGCTCAAATGCTGGACATGGAGCTCAGAGAATTGAATCTCGTTGTACTTCACCTCGGAAGCGGGATATCCGTCACCGCAATAAGAGAAGGCAGAATGATAGATACAAGCCAGGCTAACGACGGAGGTCCTTTCAGCCCCCAGAGGGTCGGGGCACTCCCGACAACAGGGCTTGCGAAACTATGCCTGTCAGGCGAGTACAGCTGGAACGATATGAAAGTGATGCTGCTCCGGCGCGGAGGGCTTATGGCCTATACCGGTACCGATCATGTGGGCGAAGCTCTTAAACGGGCTGAGGAAGGCGATGAGAATTGTGATCTGGCGCTCCGGGCGATGGCTTATCAGATAGCAAAGGAAGCCGGAGCAATGGGAGCAGCGCTTGCAGGAAAAGTAGACGCAGTTGTCATTACCGGAGGCATAGCGCATAACAAATGGATGACCGATAGGCTGAAACATAACCTTGAGTACCTTGGAAAAATCATTATCTTTCCCGGAGAAGAAGAACTGGAAGCCCTTATGAGAGGTGTTCTCAGAGTTCTTGACTCGGTAGAAGAAGTAAAGTCATACAGATAAAAATGAAGGGCGGGAAATGAGGAAGAAACTGAACACGATAGACGAAGGGACAATACTTCTTTCGGGTAATGAAGCTGTGGCAAGAGGGGCCTGGGAACACGGCGTTCACTTCGCCTCGGCCTATCCCGGAACACCTTCAACCGAGATTCTTGAAACTATCGCCGAAGAGTACGATGAGATAGATGCTCAGTGGGCCCCGAATGAGAAGGTTGGGCTTGAAGTTGTTGCCGGCGCTTCGTTCGCGGGAGCAAGGGTTCTGTCGGCAATGAAGCATGTGGGGCTTAACGTGGCAGCTGACCCCCTTTTCACGCTCAGTTACATAGGGGCGACTGGCGGTATCGTAATAGTATCAGCCGATGACCCGGGCATGCACTCAAGCCAGAACGAGCAGGACAACAGACTGATGGGGAAAGCCGCTAAAGTAGTTGTTCTCGAACCCTCGGACAGCCAGGAAGCAAAGGATATGGTGGGAGAGGCCCTGAAGATCTCCGAAGATTTCGACACACCCGTTCTTCTGCGGCTGACAACAAGGATCTGTCACTCAAAAAGCATGGTGACGCTCGGCCCCCGCAAAGAAGTGCCCGTTAAGGGTTACGTGGGGGATATAAAGAAAAGAGTTCCTATTCCCGCCCACGCCAGAGCGATGCACAGCAGGGTTGAGCAGAGGCTTGTAGATATTTCCGCCTGGGGTTCGGAATGTTCTCTGAACAGAATTGAAGAGGGAGATACATCCCTTGGCATAATCACAAGCGGAATATCATACCAGTACGTAAAGGAAGTGAGCCCCGAGGCCAGCGTGCTCAAGATAGGCATAGCTAATCCTTTGCCCTGGAATCTTATAGAGAAGTTCATAAACATGGTGGACAGGATTATCTTTGTTGAGGAGAACGACCCCTACCTCGAGGAGAATATAAAAGCCCGGTTCCTCATAGAGGCTGATGGAAAAAACATCGTTCCGCTTGAGGGAGAACTGAACCCCCAGATCGTAAGGAAAGCGGTTCACCCCGGCACAACCAAGGAAATAACCTTCAGCGAGATACAGCTCCCGGCGCGGCCTCCGGCTCTTTGTGCCGGATGCCCCCACAGAGGGGCTTTCTACTGCCTGAGCAAACTTGGAGGCAGTTCAACCGGAGATATAGGCTGTTATACTCTGGGCCTGATGCCTCCTCATAACGCGCTTGAAACAACGGTATGCATGGGTGCGTCCATTGGTGTTCTCGCGGGAATTGAAAAGGCCGTAGGCAGGGAAGGAATGGGGAAACTCGTTGCTGCCATAGGCGAGTCAACTTTCGTCCATTCGGGAATAACCGGACTTATAGATATGGTCTATAACGGGAATACCGGGACAGTGATGATCATGGACAACAGTCTTACCGCTATGACAGGAGGGCAGGAAAACCCTACCACAGGAAAGAATCTCCGTGGAGAACCCGCTCCCGTTCTTGACCTGGAAAAACTGGTTAATGCGTGCGGAGTAAAGCATATACGTGTTGTTGATCCACACGATCTGCCGGAAATGGAGAAGGTTTTCAAAGAGGAAATGAACCGTGATGAACTCTCCGTAATAATAACCCGGAGACCATGCATAATGGCTTACAAGCCGATTCGAAAAGGCATAGCGGTTGTAGATCCGGAGAAATGCATAAGCTGCAAACTGTGCATGAAGCTTGGATGTCCCGCCATAAGCTGGGACGGCGAAAAGCCCGAGATAAGCAAACACCTCTGCTGGCCTGATTGCAATATGTGTGTTCAGGTATGCCCCGTAGATGCCATCTCCAAGGATATGGGAGGACAGACATGAAATCCGTAACCAATGTTATCATCTGCGGAACCGGCGGCCAGGGAATACTCCTCGCGAGTGAAATCCTCTGCGCGGCAGCCCTGCATGCTGGGAATGATGTCAAGAAGAGCGAAGTCCACGGAATGTCCCAGCGCGGCGGGAGCGTATCAAGCCATGTCCGTTTCGGAGAAAAGATAAACAGTCCCCTGGTGGAAAAAGGCTGCGCGGACCTCATCCTTGCGATGGAGAAGATGGAGAGCCTCAGATGGTCTCCCTACCTTGCTCCCCACGGCAAGCTTGTAGCCTGCGATCTTGAGATCACTCCCATGACTGTGAATACAGGGCATGCAGTATATCCGGACGTGAACGAGATAATTGAAAAGGAGAACCTTCCGGTAACCCTCATTCCTGCAGTTGAGATCGCTGAGGAACTCGGCAACCTCAGGGTAGTGAATGTCGTACTGATAGGGGCGGTTTCAACCCATCTGCCTATCGATGAGGCGCACTGGAAGCGGGCTATAGAGGATCGGGTGCCCCCGAAGGCATTAGAAGTAAACCTCGAGGCATTCAGGAAGGGCAGGGAACTCTTCGGGAATTAGCCGGTATGCTGCGTTAAAGACCTATATCCGAAGCTATGCCCTTCATCGCTTCAAGGGAAAGACGCACAAATTCGTCCAGCTCGTATCCTGCTTTTGAGCAATCTCTGATGGTATCCCTCGGTACCGACCTTGCGAAGGCGGTCATGTTCATTCTTTTCAGGACTGATTTCAGTTTTACAGGCTGGATTTTCCTATCGGGATATACAAGGGCGACAGCGACTATCAGGCCGGTTATGGATTCTCCTGCCGCAAGAAGATAATCGAAACCCGACGATCTCTCGATACCGTTATTCTCAGAGTTATGTGATTTTATGGCGTGTATCGCTTCCTCAGGAAGCTCTCCATCGAGCATGGAGGCGGTAACAAGCGCATGTCTTGCGGGGTCATCGACAGTCTTTTCGTAGTCCAGATCATGCAGCAGGCCGGTAATGCCCCATAGATCAACGTCCTCACCCCTGTCTTCCGCCAGCGAACGCATGACGGCCTCTGCCGCCAGACAGTGCCGGATCAGGTTCCTGTTGCCGAGGTTCTCTTCGAGCAGTTCAAGGGCCTTTTCTCTAGTAATCATAGTCACTGTTCCACCTGCCTCCGGAGGTAAGAAGATCACTGTTGCCGCCTTTTTCTATTACGCGAAAAGCCTTTCCAAGGAAGGAAGCTATATCAGAGGGAATGAGAGACCTCTCTGAGGAATTCTCAATCGCCATATCCGCAGCCAGGCCATGCACGAATACTCCAAGTATTCCTGCATCGAAGGGTTCCATGCCCTGGGCAAGAAGAGATGCTGCTATCCCCGTGAGGATATCACCGCTTCCGCCAGTGGCCATGCCGCTGTTGCCCGCAGGTATTGTGCAGGAGTGTCCGTCATGAGAGAAAACCACTGTTGGTCTGCCCTTAAGCACAACGGTGATCCCGGCTGATTCTGCAAGTTCAGCAGCAGCCCTTGATCTGCTGGTGATATCTGAAGGGTCGCATTTTGCAAGTCTGGCCATTTCCCCCGGATGAGGTGTTATCAGCAGCGGCCCTTTGTATCTCTTAAAGATCTTAGCCGGGTCGTCAATTACATTCAGGGCATCAGCGTCCAGTACCAGAGGAAG